>NZ_JBSFMM010000144.1:20175-28092 GCF_053599555.1 Streptomyces sp. NPDC000941 | reverse complement strand
GAGCCGCCTAAGGGAATCGAACCCTTGACCTACGCATTACGAGGGAGTTTCACCCCCTTCGGCTCACCTGCGGAAACCTGGTCACAGGCCGTTTGACCTGCGAAAACGTATCTTGTTCCATCACTCCCGATCACAGGCTTTCCTGGCCTCATCCGTACTGAATACGTACCGGATGCGTACTGCGAAGAAGCCTCAGGCACCCGGCCCGACCTGCGAGGATGAAGCGGGTACCCAACCCATCATGCCGCCCGCGACTGACGGCGGCGGCGGCCTTTCGGCTGCGGCTTGAGGCAGTGCCGTTCGTGTGCGGTGGCCACTCCAGCGGCGGCCATGGCGCGGGTGCGCCAGCTCCCCCGGAGTCCGTACGGGAGCTTCATCGTGTGGTGCCGGGCCTCCCAACCGGTGACCGTGTAACCCGACAGGCTGCTGACCCGCGTCACACTGCCGATCGTCTCGCCGTGCCGCCGCAGCAGCCATTCACCGTCGAAGGTCGATTCGAGCTGTACGAGGGCGTACCCGTCGCCGAGATCGGCGGACATGTCCACGGTGCGAATGACGCGCTCGGCGGGCTCGTCCGCCGGGGGCTCCGGAGTTTCGACACGTGACGTTTCCACGCGGCGCGTAGTGGTCGCGGCGGCGACGGCCAGCGGCCGACGGCTTCGCGTCGGCGACGCGGTCCGTGCGGTGCCGACCACGGGCGCGGGCTCCGGGGGCTGCGGTGAGGGGGCCGACTGGCACACGCTCTCGTCTCGGCGCCCGGGGTCCGCGCTGCGGATGGCGCCCACGAGGTCGGCCGCGATGCGCTCGATGGTGTCGGGGGCCGCGTCGAGCCCATTGGCCCCGTCGGGGACCGGACGGCCGTTCCGTATGGCGCCGGCGGCCAGCTCGGCTCGGTGCACCAGGGCGACCGTCAGAGACAGGATTCGATCCGAGGCGCCGCCGTCCCCGGTGGGCTTCGGGAGACGGACCACCCGCGCCACGGAGGCGGTGTTTGGCTCGCGCTGTCGCTCGGTCGCGCGGGCGCGGTACGCCTTGGCCTGGCAGGCGCGCGAGCAATAAAGAGCCGGGCGCCCGGTGCGGGCTCGTGGCGGCAGCGTGGCCGGGCAGACGGCGCACGTCGAGTTGTCGGTGTGACTCACGATTCCCCCTCGTTTCGTCACGTGTGACGTTATGCAGCTCTAGTGAGCATTCGCCTTGCTTCATGGCGGCTCGTAACGGAATCGCAGCTCGGGCGGCTTTCGCTGCCCGGACAGCAGGAGGCCCCGCCCGGCACGGCGGCCGGACGGGGCGCGGCGAGGCTCATCCGATGGTTCAGCGGGGGCACACCAACGGCGGCGTCATCGGACCACGCTACGGACGGGCGAAAGCTCCGCCGCCAGACTCCCGGTGGTCATGCGGCCAGCTTCGCAGCGGCGAACGCGGACAGGGGGAAGGGGGCTCCGGGATAGGTATACGGGTAGTCCTCGCCCATCGCGGCCAGTTCGGCAGCGCGCCGCCGTTCCCGGATGGCACCGAGTTCCATCGTGACTTCTGCCTGTTGCTCGAACAGCGCACGGGCCTGCTCCTTGCTCGGGCTCGGCCAGGGGCGGGACCACGGGCTGACGGCGCCAGGCTCGGAGCCCGGGGCAGGCTGGTCGGCGGGAGGGGCCGAGCGGTGGCGTCCATGGGAGGGCAGCAGTATCCGCAGCATCCACACCAGGGCAAGGGCGATAGCATCGCGCATCAGTCGTTCAGCTCCTACATAGCTGTTCGGCGGAGCCCTGGTGAACCGGTCCTACGCGGTGCACCAGGGCGCTTTCGTCTGACGACAGTAGCCTTTGACGTCAAGAGACGTAAAGACACGTAAAGGCACTTCCCCCTAAGTGCAGTGTCGTCACGCTGCGGCTAGCGTCTGCCGTGTGGACGACTACGGCCCAGATGACGAAGTCGAGCGCGACGCGCCCGAGCCGCCGTATCGGCAACTCGCGGGGATCTTGAAAGCGCGCATTGAGCGCGGCGATTGGAAGATCAATCGGCCGATCGCTTCCGAGGCGCGGCTGGTCGACGAGTTCGGTCTGTCGCGTCCCACCGTCCGTAGAGCGATTGCCGTGCTGGTTGAAGAGGGCATTCTGTTCGTCGTACCGCAGCGCGGAACCTACGTTGCGGAGCCGCAACCGAGCGAGACATCCGAGCGCTCCGACAGTTCGGACGTTTCAGGTTCAGAGGTGTGAAGCCTCGCCCGCGGGCCACCTCGGCGGCACGCGGGCGGGCGGTTACGACTCTGGACAGCGAGCTACGCGGTGCTGACGCTGGCGGTCACGGCGGACGGTCCGGGGAAGTCTTCCGGCAGTGCGTCCATGATGAGCTCGTCGACGGGCTTGCCGAGCCAGTAGCCAGACCGGCGCAGGCGTCCGGACTGTTGGAATCCGGCCTTCTCGTAGGCTGCGATTCCGGCGCGGTTGGGTTCCAGCACCTTCAGCCACACCATACGCAGGGCGCCCAGGTGAAACGCCCAGTCGAGAGTGAGGCGGGTTGCCTCGGCCGCGTATCCCTTCCCCCGCGCGGCCGGGGCGAGGACGATCACGAACTCGGCGGTGCGTACAAAGGTGTTGATCTGCAAGACGGTCATGCCGATGGCCGTCATGTCGTCCAGCCGCACCACTTCGAACTGTTGGTAGCGGTCGTTCCCGCGCTGCCGCTCGTATCCGGCAGCGCGGACTTCCCACGCCTGGGGGAACTGGTTCCCGTACCCCAGGATCGTGCGGGCGTCGTTCTCCCACTTGTGATACTCGGGCAACATGTCGTGACGGGGCATGCCGAGGGCGAGTTGTTCGCCGGTCAAGAGGATGTGCGGGTCACTCACGGGTTTCTCCGTTCCGGCCCTCGTCGGTGGGGCCGGGTCCGTCTGGCGTGTAGGTGGGGGTGTAGAGCGCGGTGTCCGCGGGTTCTTCGACTGGCGCCCCTTTCGGGTCGGCTATCCATGCGTGCAGCCGTACGGGGTCGGTGGCAACGCCATGCCGCCACTCGGCGCGCCGTCCGGCAGCGGCGAGGAGCACGGCGGCGGCGGTCGACTGTTCCAGACACGCCCATCGCCCCGGGATCACTCGCGAGGCCCAGCGCACGGCGCGCACAGCGTATCGAGCCTGACGGTGCGTGGCGGGCGCAAGTGACCGGCCGCAGCAGGCGAGTCGCACCAGTCGGGAGAACCGTCTCCTCCGGTGGCCGAGCCCCTTTGCGGCTGCGGTGAGAAGAACGGCGGGGACCGCGCCCACGCGCCACCACAGGGGTACCGGCGCCCGCCCGGGGAGAACGGCGGGCACTTCGATGGTTCCCCATGACGGGGCTGCCTCGTCGAGCCGTACGACGGTGGTGCCCATGGCCGCAGCCTCCGCAGAGGCGGGGCGTAGCTCGGTTCGTCCGGTGTCGTAGTCGATGAGTACGCAGGCGTGAGCGGTGAGCGCCGCCACCGTCCGCACGCCGCTCACCGTGCACCCGTCTGGGCAGGTGTGGTCCATTCGATGGCGGGTGCGCTCTCGACGGCCTCTAGCCACGCTTCGGCTCCGAGGGTAGGCAGCAGGGATGCCCATATGGTCTCGGCCCCGAGCGCGGCGGCGTGGACGGTGGCGCGCAGAGGTGAGGGGTCGATGAGTCCCAGAGCGGCGAGCCGCCCGCCGGCGAGGTCGAGCACGCGCCGGAGGTTGGCCCGTAGACCGCGGTGGAAGTCGCCGGCGAACACGCCTTTCGTGGCGCGGCGGCGGTGTTCCTCGGGCAGCAGGTCGCCGCACGCGTCGACGAGCAGCGGCTTGTACCGGCGGGCCGAGAACCGTTCCCAGGCGGGCGCGGACACCACCGCGTCGAGGACGGCGCCGTCAAAGTATGGGTTGTGCAGCTCGACGCCGAGGGAGTCGGCGAGCTGGACATCCGCGTACGCCGCTCGCGTCACGTTCCGGATGGCGGCGGTCAGTACCGCGTCGGCACCTCCGGCAGCCCTTGACGGGTCGGGTACGGACGCGACGAGCCACGCGGGCCGGACAAGCCAGGGGCGGGCGATGCGGTGCGTGTCACCGCGCAGCGCCGCCCAGACCAGCGGGCCGGCGCTGCGGCGGCGCAGCCGCGCCCAGTCCTGCGCGTCCCGGATCATCCGCAGCAGCCGCCCCCGGCGGGCGAGGTCGACCAGGTGTGTCGGCGAGGGCAGGAACAGATTGTCGCCGCCGTCGCCTGTCAGATGGCATACCGCGCCCTCGGCGGCCACCGTGCGAAGTTGCGCCGAGAACATCGCCCAGACGGCAGACGACGGCGCGGGCTGGTCGGTGGCGGGCAACGGCTCGTCGGCAGGCGTGAACGGAAGGTGCCGCGCTTCGAGCGGGAACGAGGTCTTGGTCAGGCCGCGAATCTTCAGGGACCGCGCATAGTGCAAGTCTCCGCCCTCGCCGACTCCCGACGGGTAGGCCGTCATGCCGATGATCGGCCCGTACCGCGCGGCAAGCACGGTGAGCGTGGTCGAGTCCATCCCCGCCAGGTCCGTTGACGACGGCACCCCGGCAACGCGCACCCGGACGCCCTCGTCCAGCGCCCGGCGAACAGCCCGCCGCGCCTCATCGAGCCGACGCTTGCCCGGTGACCACCACGGCGACAGCGAAACCATCCCGCTCGCGCTCAGCGCCAACCGGTGACCAGCCGGAACGGGAGTGACGCCGGCCCACGCGCTCCGGTCCCGCGCTGGTGCCTGCTTGTCCAGCAGATACGAGGCGAGCCATTCGGTATCCACGCTCCGCCCTGTCAGGCTGGACAAGGCGAGCGAACTCGCCCCCCACACAACGCCACCGGGGGTGTTCACTGTGTAGACGGGACACGCGCCGGCCGCATCGGTGACCACCTCAACGGCTCCCCGTTCGTCCGTGCGCACCACTGTGTACGAGCCTGCCCATGCGCCCGCCACCGTCGCCAGGTCGGGCACGGTGAGCGCGCGGGCAAGCTCCGTCTCGTTAGCCGAGCACGGGCCGAAGACTGCCAGCCGTTTCTTGCCGTCTTCAGCTGTGCGTACATGGCGCGATGCCCAGTTGCCTACCGCCCATAACGCGGGCTTGCTCCAGATCACGCGGGCGTCGACCGGCACAACGGGCAAGCCGCCGGGCGCGGCCCCTCCAAACCACCGCATCCGAACCCCTTCACTCCCTCGCGTTGCGGGGAACGGGAACGGCGGCCCCCGAGCGGGGGCCGCCGCCCGTTCGTCAGTCGTACGGGTCCTGTTTCGACTCGACGCTTGAGTTGTCGCTGCCACGCGTCAGGGTGGCCGCGTCGCCGAGGACGATCACCGCAGGCTGTTCGCTGTCTTCCGCGGGCACCGCCGGGGCTGTTTCGCCGACATCACGTGTCATGTGCGTATCCCTCCTCTCTATCGCATTGATGGAGTGGAACAACCGCCTTTGCACGGTCGGGTATCGACCACGCGCGCGCAAGATGGCAGATGCGCCCCGTCCGTTCGCGCCAGAGCGCGTTGAACGCGCACGGACGGGGCGGGTGTCCCTCACCGCAGTACGGCACCCTCGTGAGCGCGCCGCCTGAGGACTGGCGCACCGTGGGGCGGGCGGGGCGGGAGCTTGAGCGCGTCCGCTCTTCTCGCGTGCTCCCCACCGGGGGACTTTCCCGACCGCTCCCGGCATGAGCACGAGAGACGGAGCAGCCGGGATCTTGCACCCGTGCCAGCCCCCGCCCGTCCAGGGTCGGGGTCGGCTCGGGAGATCACGGGTTAGGCGGCTGACTGTGCGCCCAGCACGAGCAGCGGGAGTTGCTTGCCTTGCTCGATGGCGGACAGTGCCCTACGGATGCGCCGGGCCTGGTACGGCGCCGTGTAGTCGTCCAGTTCATTCGGCCAAACCCATGCGAACGACTCCAGTTCACCGGTCGCCTCTTGGGGAATGCCTACAGCGTCGGCCTGCTCATCCGTCAGCGTCCCACCGTCGACGACGATGTTGAGCCCTTCGGCCACTTCGGTTTCGTGGTTGAACGGTACGTAGTCGAGCGCCAGGAAGTGAGTCAGCTTGCGGACGAGCCCGGTTTCCTCCATGAGTTCGCGCGTCGCCGCCTCGGCGGGGGTCTCGAACTGTTGGGCTCCGCCGCCCGGAAGTTGGTGCCCCTCACCGTACGTGGGCTTCACCAGCAGCACGCGGTTCTGCCGGTCCCGCACGAGCACAACGGCGCCTATACGCCTGCGGGGCGGTACTTTGAAATCGACGTCGACTTGATCCATTCAGCTTTCCTCTCATAGCTAGGTTGTCGGCCCACCCCGGCCGACTGGCCCTTCCCATGACAAGGCGACCGGGGCGGGGGCTTTGAATTACGCGGCCACGTAATCAGATTCGGGCGCGTGCTCACTCACTAAAGACGAGAGAACCAAGGGACGTATCATCAGTAAATAACGTGCGGAATAATCGCACGTCGTAAGGGTGAAGTGTTGCCCCTCCAATAAGTTCCGCATGATTTCTGCACCCCCCTCACAGTTGCATCCCCAATTCCGCAGCATTCGACCCGGGTTCGGAAAGTCGTCGCGCAGCCGGTCCGGAAATCGCCGCAGAACCCCGCCGCGTTCCCGACCGTCACCGGGCGGAGGGTCGAGGGCCTTAGCCAGCTCGGCAGCCCGGGCCCGTAACCACTGGATAGCTAGACCGGGGGTGTCTGCCCTGTGGGCGCCTAAACAGAACTTCCATGCCCGGTCCGGAGTCTGGGCGACTACCTCGCACCAAAAGCCATCGATGATCACAGCCACGCTCCGGGCTCGAAACGGCATGGTCGAGTAATGATCTCCCGATAGGTGAAGTGTTCCGCGTTGGCCTTGAGATGGTCGTTCGCCCATGACTGAGCATCGGCCTGTTCTTCGGTGTCGTCCCCCGCCGCGCCACACACCGCGCACTGCATGGCAAAAGTCAGTGGCTCGGCGTCGGGCTCCTCGTCGGGGATGAGCCGGTATTCTCGGAACCGATAGATAGCGCGGGTCATGTCGCCCTTTTCCCTAGACGCTCTTCGTGCTCTCGAATCTGAGCCGCCAGCACTTCGGCGCGCCGCGCTAGTTCTGCCAGGGTGGGAAGTTCCCCGCCGCCTTCTTCTTCCTCCTGCGGCTCCGCCGGGGGCGTCTCACCACTCATTCGGCCACCTGCTTACCGGTGAGGGACATTTCAGCCCAGACGATTTTTCCAATGACGCGCTCACTTACGCCCCATTTTTCCGCCAAGGCTTCGACTACAGCGAGCCCGCGCCCGGATTCACTTTCACTCTCTTCGCCGTTAGGCGAACAGCGCGGGCAACCGTCCCCGCTGTCCTTCACCTCAACGCGGAGCCGTCGAGGGTTCAGGTCGAATGTCAAGGCGATTTCACGCCCACGCGCCGTTTTGGCATGAATTACGGCGTTCGTAACGAGTTCGGAGATGATGAGTTCTAGATCATCTTTGAGACCATCTAGTTCCCACTCGGTAGCTAACTGCCGTGCAAGCGTGCGAGCCGTCTTGACGCTTGCCTTGTGTCGCGGGTAGCGGGCTTGCGCCCTCCGTTCGTCGTCCATGGGGCTCCCTCTGGCCAGATGACCAGCGGTGTGACGTGGCGTCACAAGCCGTGTGGGGCTGGTGAGTCGCGCCGCACTGCAACCGGATAGCTACCATGCACCTTGGAACCACCAAAGTGTCAAGTCCCTACTTCGAGGAGTCCTGATGACCGTTGCCGCCACTGTCGGGAGCGGGCAGACTGGCGGTAGAGACGAGCAGAGGAGGCAACGCGGCGTGCCCATCAGCCACAACCCGACCATCCGTCAGCGGCGACTGGCCCGCATCCTTCGGGATCTCCGAATCACAGCCGGGTTGAAGCACTCGGACGCCGCGAAGATCCTTGGCTGTGCCGAATCCAAGATGACTCGGCTTGAAAACGCTCAGTCGGGGATCAGGGTCCTTG
>NZ_JBSFMM010000144.1:0-20078 GCF_053599555.1 Streptomyces sp. NPDC000941 | reverse complement strand
CTGACCTCCGTACGCTGCTGGACGCTTATGGCGTCGAAGAACCCGAAAAGCGCGCCGAGATTGAGAAGCTATCAAGGGAGGCGCGCCAAAAGGGCTGGTGGACTCGATACACCAATGTAGTTGACTCGGCATACGCCGCATATGTCGCTGTCGAATGGGACGCGTCAGAGATCTACAACGTAGAGACGAACCTTGTCCCCGGATTGCTTCAGATTCCGGAATACACCGAGGCCGTCATTCGCCTGCAAGCACCAGAGGCGACAGCCGAGGCGATCGAAACTCAGCTCAAGGTTCGAGAGGAAAGGCGTAAGGTTCTTCGCAGGGCTACGCCACTTCAGTTGTGGGTAGTCCTGTCTGAATCGATCCTTCACCATCACGTTGGAAGTCCTCAGGTCATGCGGGATCAACTTGACTTCCTGCTCACGGCGAGCCGGGAAACCAATATCGAGCTTCAAATCCTCCCGCGCGAAAGTCCGATGAACGCGTGCCTCTTTGGACCGTTCGTCATCATGAGCTTCCCCACAGCCGTAGAGTCGGACGTAGCGTATACGGAATCCACAACAGGAACCGTTTACTACGAGGAACCTTCCGACACCGAGGCGTACAAGAAATTGTTTCGCCGCCTCAACGCGGCGGCATCCGATGTGGGTAAGTCCCGGACCTTGATTCAAAAGGCCCTAGAAGAGATGGTGTAGCCGTGAAGTACATAAAGCCAGACTCCCTTGATTCTCTCGAATGGGTGAAGTCCTCATTCTCCGGCAATAACGGCAACTGCGTCGAGGTCGCAAAACTGCCCGACGCAGCTCGGGCGATACGCGATTCAAAGAACCCGCAAGGCCCCATACTTGCCTTCTCTGCCGATGACTGGTCATCGTTCGTCGAGGCCGTCAAGGGTGACGAGTTCCCGGCCATGTGAGCGGCCCTGCAACCCCCAATCGCGCGGCTCCCGATACGGATGCCGACAAAAAGAAAGAGCCCCGCCCCGGACGAAACCGGGGCGGGACGCGTTGCATTAAGATTCCGACAGGCTGCTTTTACAGATTCCGTGTTCCTTCTGCGGGTTCGGCTGCATTACCTCGTTCAGTCCCCCACAGTGAAGCCGTGGCGTTTACCGAGTGCGGTGAGGGAGTCGCGGCCGGGGATGCCATCGGCGTCTCGGCCGGTGTAACCGCAGCGCTTTTGCCACGTCTCGTATGCGGTAATGGTCTTGGTGCCGAATGAACCGTCGGCCCACTTCGCGGCCAGCAGGCCCTCAGCGGAAAGGGCGCGCTCGACGAGAGCAACCGCGGTTTTGTGCGTGGTGTGGCCCTGGGAAGCGTTCGGGTCCTTGCGTGCGGCTGCGATGACCTCGGCGAGACTTACCGTCGGCTTGGACTGCGGCTTATCGTCGCTCGTCGAGCCGCCGCCGCTCGGTTTGACGCCGAGGCGCCGCGCGATGCGGGCGCGCATGTCCGGCATGCCGAAGCCGCGCGGGTCGACCTTGGTGTTGGTCCACTCCTTGTGGCCGATGACGGACTTCGCCGTCCAGCCGTGAGCGCGGCAGATGGCGGCCGAGGTGCGCTCGATCGCGTCGAGCTGGGCGTTAGGCCACGGGTCCTTGCCGTCGCCGAGGTTGACGCACTCGAAGCCGTAATACCTGGCGTTTCCGTCGGTGCTGTTCTGGTTGGGACGGGGCGGATTGTTGCTGTAATTCTCGGCGATGACGGCGCGCAGAACGTCGGGGTCACCGGTGCCGGCGTGGTTGGCGCGGCCGTGGCCGACGAGGTGGACGCGGCCGTCCTTGTCGATGACGCCATGGCACAGCGGGCCGGGGAGATCGGCGTATCCGTCGAAGCAGATGCGTACTGACGCGTCGGTCCCGCTGGTCACGGTGTGGTGGATCACGACCCCGTAGACCGGGCCCCACGGCCCGTGACCGGCGCGGTTGTGGGTGCGCCATCCGGGGTGCTCGACGACGGTGACGCCCTCGTGCCTGAGTGCGTTGACGAGGGCGTCGGCGGACAGCGGTTCGGCCATGGTTGAGACCTCTTTCGTGTGGGTGGTGGGTTACCGCGCCTCGTCGGCGTCGGTGTCCTGTGTGGTGGGCTCGTCGGGAGGCGGGGCGGGGAGTCGGCCGCGAAGTTCGCGTACGTCCTCTTCGAGGCGGCGGATGCGGTCGAGGAGGTCGGCCGGGATCACAGCCACAGGGGTTCGCTCCCCTCGTCATCGTTGTCGCCGAGGTCGCCGCGCGTGGCAGCGTCGAGGACGAGCGAGGCTGTTTCGGACTGGCCACGCTCGGGCGCGCGGACGGTGAAGCCGACGACGCGGTACCGGCCGGTGAATCCGGCGCCAGTCCATACGTCGGCGATGCGCAGGCGGATGGTGGCGCCGAGGATCGCGGGCGTGATCTGCGCCGCGTCGAGGTTCACCGTGATGTCGGGGACGACTTCGCGCGTCCATGCCTCGGTGAGGTCGGCGGCGGCGTGCTCGTCGAGAGCCGCCCTGGTCGTGATGTCGGTGTAGTCGCTGGTGCCGTCCAGCCGTGGCCATCCGGCGGCGGTGGCTCCAATGACGTACATGGGTGTCGACATCAGGGGGCGTTGCGTGGTGTTGTTCGTCGCGCCGCGTGACCGCCAATGGGTGGCGCGGGTGGTGGCGTCGTAGGGGAAGCGGTACGACACGACGGCACCGGGGTAGTCGAGGACGGTTGCCGCCGGCCCGCGGGCAGTGGTGATGCGGGGGTGTCCGAGCTGCAATTCCTTGACCCGCTCGCCGGCATCGTCGCGGTAGCAGCGGATACGCCACTCGAAGCCGTTCTGGACGGCGGCGAGCTTGTCGAGGAGGTCCCGGAGTTTCGGCAGGTCATACCGGCTGTACTTCCGGGTTCGCTTCACCCCGGAGTTCTGGCGCTCGTCCAGCCGGATGCCGATGTCACCGCCGGCGGACGACTGGGCGAAGTCCACCAGTCGGCGGGCGATCTCGAATTGATCCACGTCGGCGGCGTTCATGTCGGCGGTCAACAGCCGGTGATCCAAGTAGCTGTCGAAGGTGGCAGCCTGGATCTCCGCCGTCCCCGGTGCGCCGCGCGTGGTCGAGCCGAGGGCGGCCGTCCAGACGATGCCGCCCCACCAGATGGCGCGGTCGCGTTCGATCCACACGGCCGTACGTCCGGGGACGACGGCGGCTGTGATCCGTTCGGCGGTGGCCGGGTCGGGGGCGGTGAGGGTGCTGGTCATGGTGCCGGTCTTGCCTATGTAGTCCTCGATGCTCACGCCAGTCACGGGCAGGGCGTCGCGCACCTGGTCGGTGCGGAGATCGCAGAAGAGGGCGCGGTAGGTCGCGGTCATGTGCGCCCCCTGTCAGATCACGTACATGACGCCGTTGAGGCTGACCCATGGCGGCGTGGCGCCGGACTGGGCGACGAGGGCGGCCCGGCCGTTGCTGCGGAAGTCGGCTTTGAGCGATAGGACGTTGCTGTCCACGGCGGAGCACGCCACGGGTACGGTGCGCAGCGTTCCGGGCCGGGCGACCGTGGGCAGAGCGGCGGTGAGGAATTCGCCGTCCCGGACGGGGGCGCCGCCTCGGTAGGTGACGTTCATGCCGCCGCGCCATTGGACGAACCGCGCGCCGATAAGGTCGATGACCCGATAGGCGATGTTGCCGTTGCTGTTGCCGTTGTGCCCGTAGCCGCTCGCGAGGGTGGCTTTGGTCCATGGGACGAGTTCGGCGGCGTAGCCGACCCATTCCGCGCCGCTGAAGCGCTGGAGCCCGGTGCCGTTGTCGCGGTACTGCGCGCGGTAGGCGCCCCGTGCGCTGGACGAGGGAGCGATCCCGCCGGCTGCGACGGTGTAGCGGCGTACGTCGGTGGTGGCGGCGGGGAAGTCGATGCCGCCTGTTCCGGCGGAGACGGAGGCCGCCACGGCGACGCGGTAGAGCGGGAGCGATGCGGCGGGGAGCGGCGGGGGTGCGGGGGCGGCTCCGGGGGTGCCGGTGATGATCTCGACGGCGGCGAGGACCTGGCCAGACTCGTCGTGTGCTCTGTCGTACACGCGCAGCACCACAAGATCGATGCGGGGGTTGGCGGGGTTGCCGTCGGCGAACGTCAGTGTCTCCGGCGCGGTGACGGCGAGGGGGTAGGCGCCTTGTATGTCGGTGCCCTGCACCACGGCGCGGCCCACGCCGAGTGTGGCCGTCATCGGTCCCGTGGCGGCGAGGGCGAACGGGTCGCCGCCGGGGATCACGCCGGGGGTGGTGGTGAGTTCGGCGGCCGGGGTCATGGTGCCGAGCGGGGTCATGCGGCTGTCGTTTCGGGTCTGGCCGCCCGCGAGGTCTCCGCGGTTGGTCAGCCACGCCGCCCGTACGGTCATGCTGGTCTCTCCCTTGCGTGGGTCGGGGTCGTCACCACCAGGCGGAGCGCCATAGGACGGTGAGCGCCGCGGTGTCGTTGAACTCCTCGGCGCGGAAGGTGAGCAGTGACGGGCCGGGCGGCAGGGTGAACGCCTGCTCCGGGGTGCTGCGCGCGGTCGCGGTGTAGACGCGGGGCGCGGTGTCGTTGAGGGTCACCGTGCCGTCGCGGGTGTCGATGACGAGCCGGTCCGTGGCGGCCAAGGTGATGTCGTATTCGAGCACCGCGCCCGTGGCCTGATTGGTCACGGCCGGCCGGACCACGGGGCCGGTGATGGCAAGCACGGGGTAGGTGTCGGCGTCGCCGTCGTTGTCGACGGTCACGGCGCCCGGTGTGCCGTCCGCTCCCCAATCAAGGTCCCATTCGAGACCCGGCGGCGGGTCGGCTTGGTGCCAGTCGAGGCCGGGTTCCGGCACCGGAAGACCGGTGCGGGCCACCTGCTCTTCGACTTCGTAGCGGCGCGGGTCCGAGCACGTCCATTCGATCGCGCCCGTGGGCTTGCCCCAGGTGTAGTCACGCGATGCGGGGAGGCTGCGCTTGGTGACCCGCGCCCACATCAGCCGACGTGCGCCGGCGAGCTGGACGACGAGCGGGGTTTCCTCCTGCCGTACGGCGGTCGCGCGCCGCAGCTCGTCGAGCACCGCCGGAAGCCCGCTGGCTCCTTGTTCGTGGTGGATGAGGAAATCGAAGGTGAGCACCCGCACCCCGGCGAGCAGCCAGCCGGGCCACGCGCCGTGGGATGCGGGCATCGGGACGGATGCGTCATCGAGGTCGGGGAGGTCGTCCCATCCGGCCAGTTGCCGCCCGTGGACGGGGGTGTTCTCGCCCATCAGGTACGTGCCGAACTGGATCTGTCCGTCCCCGCTCACGAGGACTTCGGCCGGGCCGGAGCGCATGAGGGCCTACCCCCTTCCCTTGGCGAGCCACGCCAGTTCGCGGGCGATGCCCGCGGGCGTCTGCTGCTGGTTGGCGACGAACGTGCCGATGGAGACCGTCGGCCCCCGCCCGCCCGGCTCGTCGGTCGTCCATGCGGCGCGGGAGGTCTCGACCTGGGCGGCGATAGCGGGCCGGTATCCGGCTACCTCGTCAGTGACCGCGCGGAGCTGGGCACGCAGGTCCGGGACGGCGGCGCTGATGCCGTCCATGAATCCCGCCATCACCAGCCGCCCGGCTGGGCGCAGGATGCGGGCGTCCCGCTTCGGCGGTCCTTTGATGTCAGGCAACATGTCGGTGAGTCCGCTGAGCGTCTTCTTGACGCCGCCGAACATGGACTTGATGCCGTTGATGAAACCCCGCAGCAACGCCTTTCCGGCTTCCTTCAGGATGTTGCCGAGATCGCCGAGCGCCTGCTTTGCGCGACCTGGCAACGCCGTGAACCACGCTTTGACGTCCGACCACTTCTCGCGCAGTCCTGCCAGCATCCGAGCCAGGCCGTTGACCGCCGCATTACGCAGCACCGGGCCGAACTGAGCGATGGCGGCAGCGGCCCGTCCCGGCAACCCGAGAAGCCACGAGACAACGGCGGCGATGCCGTCGGCCGCCCACTTCCCGAAGCTGACGAACAGCTGACGGAAGAACCGGCCCACTCCGGCGAGGAGCTGCTTGGCGTGGGTCCAGGCTCCGGAGAAGTCGCCGCGCAGCAGATCGGTGATCAGCCGGAGGGCGGGAACCAGGATGTTCGTTACGGCGGAGGCCAGGACGCCCGCGAAGATCGCGGCAAGCTGCGCCACAAGGCCGATGATCGGCGTCAGGATCGGCACCAGCGCCAACAGCACATCGCCCATCAGCTGGCCGAACGCGGCCAGCAGCGGGGCGAGGGCGACGAGGAGTTGCCCGAACGCGGCGCCGATCTGCATGAGGGCGGGCGCGAGGGCGGAAATGATCTGTGCCGCGAGCTGCACAAGGATCGGCGCGAGCCGGGTGATCAGTGCCAGAAAGGGGGCGAGCAGCGCCGGAAGCTGCGCCAGGATCGGTTGCAGGGCGGTGCCGAGCACGGTGACGAGCCGGGCGATGACCGGGCCGAGCGAGGACAGTACCGGGGCGAGTGCGTCGGCGAGCATGGTGACGATCTCGGCCGCGATCGGCACCAGGTCGGCGAGCACCCCCGCCACGGCGGAGACCACGGGGGCCAGCGCTCCGCCGAGCGCGCTGACGAGGGTTTCCAGTGCCGGGCCGATGGTGGCGAACGCCTGCTGAAGCGGCCCGGCGAGAGCACTGACCAGCGTGGATATCAACGGCAGCGCGGCGCGCAGCGCGGCGCCGAGCACCCCGGATATGACCTGTCCGGCGGCGGCGAGGGCGTCGAACAGCCCTTGAAAGGCGGCCTGCGCCTCCTTGGTACCGGTGACCTCGGCGAGGGTCTGCGACACGTCGCGCAGCACGCCAAGGAACCCGGCCCCGGCGTCGGCGGCCGGGCCGAAGATGTTGCCCACCGCAGTGCCCAGGTTGGCAAGAGTGCTGAAGAGCTGGCCGACCAGCGACACCGCGCGCTCGATGGCGCGCTGAAGTCCACCGGACTCGAACGCCTTGTTCAACCGCTCGGACACGCCCTCGGCAGCGGAGGCCGCGCCGGAAGTGATCCGCTCGAAGGACGGGCCGGCGGCAGCGGCGATCTGCCCGAGCCCGCGCACCACGAGCGCCGGAACCCCGGCGAGGTTGCGAAGCCCGGTGTTCGCCGACGACATCGCCTTGCCGAGCGTGCCCGAGTCAGCGAGATCGGCGGCAGCGTCGGCAGCACCCTTGCCCATGGTGTTCAGCGCGCCCGCGGTGTCGGTCAACTGCGCGCGCAGCACAGGCAGCACGGACGTGCCGAGCCGCTGCACACTTCCGGCGAGACCGTCGAACAACGACTGCTGCACCGACGAGCGCAGCCCGTCCCACGCGGGCTTGAGGCTCTGTACCTCGGTCACGAAGGAACGGGCGGACGGCGCGAGCCGCGCCATGGCATCGGCGTCGCCCTTCAGCGCATCCCCCACCCCGGCCGTGCCGATCTTGACTGCCGCGCTTGCCGAGGCGACGGCAAGTAGTCCCGTGGCGGCAACGCCAGCGGCGGGCGCCATCTGGACAAGCCCGCCCGCGAGCCCGGCGATGTTCGGTACAGCGGTGAGCGCGACCGTGCGCACACTCGCCACGGACCGGGCGAGGGAACCGAGCGGGCCGCCCGCACTCCCGCTGTCGCGGCCGAGCGCGGTGAGCGAGGAACGCAGGCCGTCGAGCCCATCGCGGTCGGCGTCCACCCGCACGCGGACCGTCTCGTCCCGCAGCGCGGCGAGCCGGGCGCGTACGTCGGTGGTGAAGCCGTCCAGGTCGGCATCGACGCGGACGTTGACCCGCAGCGCGGATTCGATCCGGTCGAGGGCGCGCCGCAGGTCGGCGGCGAACCGGGAGGTATCAGGGACGACGCGGACGCTTACGCGGTCCGCTTCGCGGCCTCCGGGGCCGGCCATCGGATCACCTCCTGATGACATCCCCGCCGGCGTCCGCGCCGAACCGCTCGGCGAGGGCGGCGACCGTGACCGGTCGGCGCTGCTGGGCGGCGGGGCGCGGGAAACGTCGGGGGCGGCGGATGCGCTTTCGCGAGTTGGCTTGTGCGGCGACCCAGGCGGCTTCGCCCACGGCGTCGATCACGGACGCCAACAGGTGGGCGGTCACGGTCCAACCGCGGTGTTGCGGGCCGCCGCGTACGGCGGCGGCGAAGGCGGATTCGTCGGGCAGTTCCTCCACGAGGGCGAGCAGCAGACGCGGCGCCGTCGGCCGGCTTCCGTAGAGCGCTTCTGTCAGGTCGATGCCGTAGAAGCGCCGGAAGTCGGCGAGCAGCGCCGCGCCGTACCGGTCGATCAGCTCGCAGAGGCCGAGGGTTCCCCCACGCTCACCGCCTGCGCCCACTGCTCGAAGAGCACGGCGGCCATGGCCAGATCACCGCCGATGGCGTCCAGCAGGCGCCGCCCCTGCTCCGGGGTTTTGGCCGCGATCTTGAGTGCTTCGGTGATGGCGTCGGTGTCGCCGGCGGCGGCAAGCTGCTCGATGTCGCCGAGTAGGGCCCGGTCCTCCGCACTCATGCGCAGCGGGGACCGGAGCGTGACGGTGGCGCCGTCCGGTAGGGCGATGTCGAAGTCTCCGTACTTCGCTTCGGCGGCGCGGCGGATGTCGTCGAGGGTGACGCGGGTCATGGGTGCGGACCTCCGGGAGTTCGCGCGGACGCTTGCGGGACGCGGGCACAGAAAGGCCGGGTGGTGCGGCGGTCCGCGAAGACCGCACCACCCGGCCGACAGGGGCGCGGTTACGAGCCCGGCGGGGTGGACAGCGGGGCGAGGGTGCCGACCTGATACGTCCAGTCCTGGCCGGACATGCCGAGCACGGTTGCCCGCACCGGGAGCCCGGCGAGGGCTTCGGCGTCGAAGCTGATGTCATCGGCGCGGGCGATGGACACGCGCGGGAAGTGGAAGAACATGCCGTTCGCGCCGTCGCGGACGAGGACGAACAGCGCGCCTTCGAGCTCTTCCGGAACGCTCGGCGTCTGCACCACGGTCCGGCCGCCGATGTCGGCGGTGGTGGCGTTCGCGCCCCAGAACGCGCGATATGCCTGCTCGTCCCACTGCTGGAGCGCGAACGTCACGGTCTCCACGCGCGGGCTCACCGTGTTACGGAGGTTCTTGTTCTGCCAGGTCCCGAGGGTTTCGGTCTCGCCGCCCTCGCTGGTGATGCCGAACGGATCGTCAAGGCTGGTGTGTCCGAGGTCCACGTACGGGGCAGCGGGGTTGGTGATGTCGTCGGGGATGGGCTGGCCGGTCGTCGGGGCGAAGTAGTAGTGGCCCACAGCCGGATTGAGGACGGCGTTGTCATCGAGCGGCACGGCGGTGCCCTCCAAATCTCTCGGGAACGACGAAGCGCCCCGTCGGATGCCGGGGCGCCGAGGTGGGAAGTGGTCTCGCCTACGAGGCGGGGCGGATGGTGAGTTCGTAGGCGGCCTGATAGCGGTACACGCCATCTCCGGTGTGCTCGTCGGGCAGCAGCACCGGGGCCGCACGTTCGGCAAGCCACCCGACGGACCCCACACCGGGGACCACGACTTGTTGCCGCCACGCGGTGACCAGGGCGGCGCGGGCGGCTGCGGCGAGATCTTCCGCGTCGCGGTCCGTCTCGGCCCACGTCTGGACATCGACCACCGCGCGAGCGAGGAACCTCATGTCCACCGCCGCGCCGCCGATGGGACGAGCGAGGACGAACGGCAACGGCATCGGGTCGGGAATGAGGGTTCCGACCGTCGCCACGGCGAGAGCGGGGCGGAGCACGCCGACGAGGAGGTCGGCGGCGGACGGCAGCATCCGGGCGGGCATCGGTTCACCCCTCTCGTGCGGCGCGGGTGATCACGTACAGCCCTTGCATGGGGCCGACCCGTTGCCCGTTGCGGTTGGTGTAGGCGTCGCGGCCGTACTCGATGGACAGCGCGGCGGCATCGACGAGGGACACCACCACGTCAGTACGCCCACGCGTGACCTCGATGCGCGAATCCCCTTCCGCGCGGTGCTCGCCGAGGTTCGCCCGCGCCCTGGCCGCAATCCGGTTGGCGCGCGCCCGTACGGCTGCTTTCACGCCCGGCATCCGGGCGACCCGCCGACCGATGCGCGGGTTGACGCCCGCCATAAAAGACCTCCACATAGCGTGAGAACCCCTAGCCGTTATGACTCCGGGCGCGAGAACATACGAACTATGGATCAGGGCATAGCGGCCGTCATAGCCGCCGGGTTCGGACTAATCGGCGCGGCCATCGGTGGTGGTGCAGCGATCTGGGGCGCCAAAGTAGGCGCCGAGAATGCGGCAGCAGCGCAGGCACGACATGAACATATGCACTGGCTTCGACAGCATAGATTAGATCTCTTCACACAGGCTCTGTCTCAACTGGACGTAGTGAGCGACTTCTTGAACAACTTCAATCCGTACCTGTTCAGCACACCAGCACCCGAGCGGTTGGCTGAAGAGTGGGATAATGTTCGCTCGACTTTAGACCCGATTAGAGAGATCATGAATAAACTCTCTCTGCTGACTGAACCCCAGTCGGAAGATGCCCCATTCGCTGCCATCACGTCAGCCCTACAGGGCATCTCTATGTTTGGGACGATGTTTTCCGAGATTCAAAATCTAAACCCGGACACAGAATTGACCCCCGAGTTAGAGCAGCAGTTCTCGGAACTTTGGAGAATATCCGAGGAGGTCACTTCAAGGATCGGTGAATTCAAAGATGCGTCAGCCCGGCTACTCGCCACCCCAACTTAGGAGTCATCGCAACTACCTCGCGCGGATCAAAGCATCGATATGCCGCGTGGCTGGTGATCCGTTGTAGCGGCGCGGCTCGCCGACCACATCCCATGTGCGGCCGTCCCACTCAACGCGCGCCCACGGTCCGAGTGGCGCATCCCTCGCGATGACGCGGTAGGTCGTCACGGTGGTCTGTCCGGCTACGGTGGGCTCGTCGGCGTCGACCGGCTGCACTCGGCACCGGACCCATACGGGCGTGGTCGAGGGTCGCCAGACCTGGTTGCCCCGGTCGTCCGTCGTGCGTTCCTGCGGGTAGACGGTGATCGTCTCGTTGCCGTTGTCGAGCAGGCTCACGGCGGCCACCATTCGCGGTCGAGCGGGAGGTAGGGGCCTGTCCCGCGCGGGTAGCGGACGAGGTGCCGGGGGTCATGGCGGATCGGGTCGAGGTAGGGCACGGCGGTGAACGCGCCGCGCGAGGCGCCGAGGAGTGCCCATTCCTCGTCGAGGATGGTGAGGAATCCGGCGGCGGCGCGGGTGTCGAGGGTGTAGGCGTAATTGCCGTCGGTCTCGGAGCGGTAGCCGCCGGGGTTGCGCAGCACGCGGACCACGGCGGCGGCTTCGACGGAGACGACGAGCGCGCGGTAGTGCTCGCTCGCGTTGACCCGCTCGTCGAGGTCGGGGATGCGGGCGCGGATGCGCTGCTCGGCGTCGTCGAGGAGCACGGCGGCAAGCCGCTGCTCGTCCTCGTCGATGTCGCGGCCGAGCCGGGCGGCGACATCCTCAACCGTTGCGTACGCCATGGGCCCGGCCCTCCCCTTCGAGTCGTTCGACGGCGGCCACCCACGCGTCGAGTTCGGGGCGCGGGTCGAGCTCGGCGACGCGTTCCAGCGCGGCAGCCGATGCCGCGCGCCACCGGTCGGGCAGCAGGAGCGAGCGAATCGCGGAGATCCACGCATCAAGGTTGTCCCGCCCGGCGAACGTCCCCGCCCAGGCGACGGATTCGAGGAGTCCCGGCGTGGGGGCGGCGATGACGGGGATGCCCGAGCACATCGCCTCAACGGCGGCCATGCCATACGACTCGTACACGCTGGGCATGAGCAGCACGCGCGTGCGTGCCCATACGTCCCGCCGCATGTTCGCGGTGTGCGGGATGATCTCGACGTTCGGCACGTCCCGCCGGATGACCTGTTCGCCGTGGCCGCCGATCACCCCGGCGAACTCGACATCCGGCATCCGCTCGGCGAGCTGGTACAAGATCTCTCCGCCCTTGTGGGCGTTGAGGTTGACCAGCGTCACCAGGTCGCCCGCTGTGGTGGCGTGCTCGACGGGCCAGATCGGCGGATGCACGACGATGCCAGGCACCCGGTACCGGGCGCACTCGCGCTCTATCCACAGGGTGTTGAAGACAGCGAGGGCGGGCCGCTTGTGCAGCCACACGCGGGTGTGGTGCATCTCGTTGTGGATGATCTGCACCACGGGAACCCCGCGTGTGCGCCCGTACTGCGTGGCGTGCGGGGTTTCCTGGTGGTGGGTGACCAGCGCGGCGGGGGCGAGCTTGTCGAGAAGTTCGGGCACCGTGCCGAGCACGCCGGCCCGGTGGACGGTCACGCCCTGGTGGACGTACTCGGCCTCTCCTTCCCCTTGGCTGGTGGTCACCACATGGGCTTCGTGGCCGGCATCGATGAGCGCACGCAAGAGCGTGTGGAGCATCGTTTCCGAACCGGCGTTGTGGTACGGCGTGTACCAGTGGACGAGGGCGACGACCCGCACCCGTGGCCCCCTTTCTCACGACCGGGCGGGGGCGTCCTCGTAGGCAGCGAACGCGTCGAGGTCGCCGATGGCCCACCCGAAAATGATCTCCGCGCGGAGCGCGACCAGGTTGTTCTCGAAGAGGGACACGAGCTTGCCGCCGAGCGTCACCGCGGCGAGGTTCGTCACGTCGAGCTTGAGATCCTTCACGATGCCGACGCGCAACTGATTCCAGTCCCCGCCCAGCGCACGGACAAGGGTGTCCGCACTGGCGCCGATCTGCCCGGACACCGCGCGCCCGTAACGCACCGGCAGGCCCATCAGGGTCATGGTCGCGTTGGACAGATCCGGGCCGGCGGCCTGGAACAGCGGGCGGCCGAAGCTGTCGTACGCGTTCACCGCGCGGGCGCGGAACCTGGGGTCGGCGGCGAAGCCGGTGAAGTCGTGGCCGTCGTTGATGACGAGCTCGTACCCGTCGCCGATGTCCTTTGCCATGCCGCCCTCGTCGGGCAGCGCGGTGCCGAGCGTCACGCGGTTGGTGGTGGCGTTGAGGAACTGGCCGTCCACCCCGGATAGCTCGGCGCCCGTGGTGGCGGCGCGGCCGTGGAGGATGGCCAGGTCCACCGCGCGGGCGATGGCGAACGACAGGTCCCCTTCGATCTGGGAGTACAGCCCGGCTATGTCCGCCTCCATGAACTCTTCGCTCACGGTGACGATGGTCGCGAACTTGCGAGGGGTGACCACCCGCATTTCGTACCGGTATTCGCTGCCCGGCTTCTGCTCGGACTCCCCGACCGGGCCGGCCTCGGGCCGCTGGGTGATGACGGGGATGTTGGTCTGTCCGTAGGACAGGGGCATGGTGTTCGCCATGCCCAGGATGAGGCTCTGTTCCTGCGCCTTCTCGAAGATCGGCGCGATGACTTCGACGGGAAGCTGACCGATGTCAGCGAGGGTTCCCGGTGCGGGCATGGTCGGGTGCTCCTATCGGTTCAGGGAGTCGCGGACGTACGCGGCGAAGGCGTCCGCCGGCGATGCGGGCGCGGTCGAGCCGCGCCCCTGCGTGGGGTCGGGAAGGGGGCGGCGGGGACCGCTGGTGACGCGGGCGGCGATGCGCTCGGCGCGCTCCATGACTTCCGTCTCGGACGAGCCGGTCAGGAACTCGAACAGGTCGTCCGGGATGCCGTGTGCGCGGGCGGCGCGCTCGCGCCACAGCTCGGCTTCGAGCCGGGCGCGGGCGCCTACGGCCTCCTCGTACTGCTCTTCGAGGGACCGGGCGCGGGCTTCGAGGTCGGGGTAGCGGGCGGCGAGCTCGGCGTTGCGCTTCGAACGCTGCTCCCACTCACGCGCCCGGCCCTTCCACACCTCGGCGTCGTCAATACCGCCCTCGGCGGGGACGGTGGTGTCCTCGTCGGCCGTCGGTGCCTGGGTGGTGGTGGGCGGCTGGCTGCCCGGGACGGTGGCGTCCGGCCCGGTGCCGGTCGGCGGTGTGGCGGTGCTGGTTGTGGTGGTGCCGTCGGCGGGCGTGCTCGCGGCGGCGGTCGTTGCGGTGGTGGTGTCGGTCAAGGTGATCGCTCCCGTTCCGGGTGCGCCCGCCCGCTCCGTTCCGGTGCGCGCGGGGAGGTGGGCATGACGAACGCGCCCGGCCCCGTTGCGGGGGACAGGCGCGCGAAGTGATGTGCGGTTTACGAGGCGGCCGAGGTGCTGCCGCTGTCGTCGGCTTGCTGACGGCGCTGCTCGTCGATGTGGCGGCGCCACTCGGCGAGCGTTCCGCCGCTCTGGCGCCACTCGGCTTCGAGCCGTTCGGCCTCGTCGCGGCCGGGCCATCGGTCGGCGTTGAACACCGGGACGGCCACGCATGAACAGCCGTCGTGATACGGCTCGTCCTCGCCATCGCGCCGCAGCGCGGCCGAGGCGTTCCTGTAGACCGGGCCCCGGCTGACGAGCATGAGGCAGAACGCGCACGGGTGGCCGGACAGGGCGCGGCGGGCGTAGCCGAGGGCGCGCGGGTCGTGCCGGGCGGCGTCCACGATCGCTTCGCGTCCGGCGTCCCGGGCGTGCCGCTCGGCTACTCGTACTGCCTGCTCGGCCGTCGTGTCCGGCAGGGGCGCGCCCTCGTCGAGCGCGTCGAGCCGGGCGCGCAACGGCCGGTAGGCGGCGGCGAGGGCGCGCGGCGGGTAGTTCCGGCGCGGCACCTCCGGAGTTTCCTCACTTTCATCACGGCCGCCGTCCACAGCGGCGAGCCGGTCGCGCGCGGGCGTTTCCTCACGCGGTGACGAATCTCCGCCGCTGGCCGACGCGGTAGTTACGTCACGGCGTGACGTTTCCCCACTGCGGGCGGGGGCGAGCTGCGCGCGGCGCTGGTCGGCGTAGAAGTCGGCGGCGAGCTGCCACGACTGGACGCGCGCACGGTATAGCGCCGGATACGCGGCGTCGAGGAACGCGGCCCATTGCGCGTCGGTGGGGCGTCCGCGCAGCGTGGCCACCAGTGGCGCGAGCACGGCGCGAAGTGCGGCGGTGATCGTGTTCTGTGCCCGCCGGTACTCCTCCGGGGTCATGCCGCCGCTCGCTCGTCGAGCCCGCCGCCGTCGGTGGCGGCCAGGTAGCGGACGGCGGGGTCCGCGTCGGTCATGGCGCGCAGCCGGGCGCGGTACTGCGGGGAGTAGCCGAGCTGTTCCCAGGCGGCTTCGACTGGGAGGATTCCGGCGGCGACGAGTTTCGTCACGGCGTCGGCGCGTGCCGCAACGGTCGGAGTGGCGGCGTCGCGCCAGACGGCTTCCATCGTGATCCCGGCCGACGGGTCCATCCGCTCAACGAGCATCGCAAGCCGCATGACGCGCTCCCACGTGCCGCCGAACGCGCGCTGTTTCCGCTCCGCGCGCTTGACCAACCGCGCTTCGCTGGAACGGATGGCATCCGCCGACGCGGGGTTGTCGGTGGACATCCCCAGATAGTGGGGCGGCAGGCCTGTGACCGAGGCGACGAGCTTCGAGTAGAGGTTCATGACCTCGGTGAAGTTGCGCAGATCGGCGGCGGGGAACTGGCCGGCCTTGGCGTCCTCGTTCGTCAGCATGAGGAAACGCCCTATGTACGCTTCCCATGCGGGGATCGGGTTGCCGTGGGCGTCTTGGAAGTCCTGCGCCTGGGCGCCGAGCACGTACCGCTGAGGGACGGCCAAGAGCTCTTGGGCGCCCTGCATGTTGGTCAGCGTGCGGCACGCGGCGTCGGTGAGTGCCATCACGTCACGCATCTCGGACGCGCCGGACCGCTCGCCCGCCCTTCCGCGGTTGGTCAGCATCTCCACCAGCGGGCGCCCGAGCTGGTGAACGTCCTCACCGGTCACCACCCACCCACCGCCGCGCGGGGCGCGCTCCAGCGACACTGTTCGGTCGGGGAGGTAGAGCCGTGCGCCGTACGGCGGCCTGGTGACGTGGTGGTCGTCGCGGTCGCGCGGCTCGTCTTCCGGCTCGTCGGCCAGCAGGCGCAGGGCGGCGGTGATGCGGCGGGTGTAGGGGTCGAAGTCGGCGGCCATGGTGCGCGTGGACTCCACCCGGATCACCGGCGGGGCGCCCTCGTCGGAGGCGGCGCCGACGGTGACGAACGCGCGCCCGTAGACGAGCGCGTCGAGGTGGGCGAGCTGCGATTCCTCGTCGAGGTCGTTGGCCTGCCACCACTGCCACAGCCGGTCATCGGCGTCGGCCGCGCCGTCGAGCCGGAACCCCTCTACGTCCAACCGCTCTTCGAGCGCGTCGACATACAGCGCCGGCCAGTTGACCACCGTCGACAGCCGCCGCATCTCGGGCGGCAGGGACAGGCCGATGGAGGCGAGGCGTACCCGTCCCTCGTAGTAGCGATCCAGCCGGGCGCGGGTGGGCGTGCCGCCGCTCAGCTTGCGTTCGAGCCGGGCCATAACGTCGGCGTAGGAAGTAGGCATCGCACATCTCCTGTTCCAACGTCTATTTGCCGGGAAAGAGCTCAAGGAGGCGAGCGACCCTATGCCAGCCCCCACAAATAATGGCACCGAGAATCGCGAAAGCCGCTACCATCCATGGGCGTAAATCAGCGGGAATTGCCGTTGCCGACGTTAAAGCGTTACCGATGATCGCCCCGGCCAAGGCGCCAACTATGACCGCCACTACGTGTAGTGACTCCCGAACAGTGCTGCGGGCGAGAGACAAAGGGGCAACGCCCGACAAGCTTGATTCTGGCAGCATCGCCGAGACGCGCCCCTCTGCGTGGCGCTCGCCAATGGTGACGAGCAACACGCCCAGATCCCTTAATGCGATTTCCGGTTCTTCGTCGAGCCGGTCCATTTGCTGACGTAGCGCTCCCGCCACGTATGCGGCATGAATTCTTGCGTGCGCATGTCGACTGGAGCGGCGCGGCATAGTTCCCGCATTGTGGCGCGCTTTGAGGATATTTCTTTCCACCAGGCGACAAGCGCTGTCGAGCCGAGTTAGCGCCCACGGTCGTTCAGCCCGTGTGGATTCGTAGGCATCAGCACACAGCTTCACCGCCGCTGACGTCCGCAAGGTGAGGCGATATCGACGTTCAGCACCCCGACCCAACCGTCGTGACCCCAACCATATGACCGGAAGGGCCCACAAGGAAAAGAGCAGAATTCCAGGGAACGCACTCCCTGCCTCGTGTCTGGAGGGAGCCCGATCACCCATACCCCACCCGATCAGGAGATTGCTTGCCACTCTTGCTGGGGCATTCAAGGCATGAGTCTCAGCGGCGTCCTGTAACGCTCCTACGGAATCGGGCGCAGTTTTCGCGATGACCGTCATAAGGAAAGCAGCGATCAAGAGCGAGCCATAAGGGAACGTTTCAAGGGTGTCACGGTTCTCATGTAAAGCCTCACGCGTATACGTACGAGGCAGAGCCACAATTGGAACTCCCAATCGCTCAACTGACTCGTCGAGTTCGGCGATGCGCTTGTTGGAACTCTCTTCATTTACCCTGCATCGCCACTGCCGAACACGGCTCCACACGTGGGATAATTGTCGCCGAATCCACTGCATCAACCTGTCCAGTCCCCCGCTGTCCCTCTTCTGCTGAGAAGAACTGTAGCGATCCGGCGCCCGATTCCAGGAGAGCGAGGGGACGACGCCCAACGCTTAGCGCAGCACGATGACGCGCCTGTCCTTGTTGATCTTTCCTTTGCCGTTCATGGTCAGGTCGTAGCGGGCCATCTCGGCGAGCAGGCACGCGGCCCATCCGTCGACCTTGCGGCGCGAGCCGCGCCGGTCCTTGCCGAAGCTGATGCCGTACCGATTCGGGCGGCGACGTGCGTTGAGCACGTGGCGCCGTAGAGTCACGTCCCCGGTGTGCCGGACCTTGGTGTCCCGTACGGCGCGCGTGAGGCGTTCGTTGGCGAGCGTGGACTGTTGCAGCCGTCCGCGCATGTCCCAGGCGACCGGGTTCGCGGAGGACGCGCGGACGCGGACGGTTTCGCGGAAGTCCCGGCCCCAGGCGTCCACGTAGCTTTCCCAGTGCTCGACATCCGCGAAGAGCCCGGCCACCTCGTACCGCTTGAACGCGTCCCGGACCGCGGTGTCCACCGCTTCGCGGTCGATCTCCCATCCCTTGCCGTCCGGTCCTTCCGGGCGCTCCCAGATGCCGAGCGGCACGAACAGTCGGTCCTCGATGCGGCAGGCGACGAGCGCGGTTGCGTCCTCGCGAATCGAGCCGTCGAATCCGAGGACGATGGTGTCCCCGTCGGACAGCTCGGCGTCGGTGCGGCATGCGTCCCACTCGTGGGGGGCGAACAGTGCGTCGTCGGCGGTGGCGACTTCGTTGAGGTAGAAGCGGCGGGAGTCGGCGGGGTCGGTGCTGGTGTCGTAGATCTCTTCCAACACGCGGTCGATGCGCACCCATGGCGCGTCGCGGTACAGGCGCGTCAGCGCGGCGCGTACCTCTGCCTCGTCGGACAGGTCCTTGACGGTGGCCTGAGGGTGGAAGCGCATGAGCCCGCCCAGCTCGCGGCGCGACAGGGCGCGTTCGGCGTCCTCGCTGGTCTTCTCCGCTACCGAGTCCTCGCCCGGAACCCACGTATTCGTGGTCTCCAGTGAGCGGCCGTTCATCTTGCCGAGGTTCCGGCGGATGGTCGCGGCGAGCTTCTTGCCACCGTTCGAGGGCAGCCAGAGGTGTGGTTCGTCGAGGATCGCGGACGTGAGGCGCTGTCCCTCGCGGGACGCGGCCGAGGCGGTGACCGGCTCCAGCTTGCCCAGCCGGGTTCGGACGCGGGTCAGGCCGATGTCGAGCCCTGGTATCGCGTGGGCGGCGTCGCCCTCGCGCAGCATCGCGAGGACGAGCGACATCGTGTTGTCGGTCTGATCCTGGCTGACGGCCGCCAGTTGGACGTGTGGGGACGGGTGCGGTCGGCCGACGGCTTCGCCCACGGCGTCGAAGCCGTCGAACACCGCTTCCGCCGCCAGCTCGCAGCACGCCAGCGCGGCGGCGAGCGGGGACTTGCCGGCCCCCTTGGGCATGACGACCTGGCCCCGACGGAACAGCCACGCGCCGTGGGCATCGACGGCGTACCACCACGCGACCACGCGGGCCTGGGTGTCGGTCCACCGCCACGGATCGCCGGCGACGGCGCCGTCTGGCTGCGCGAGGAAGGTTTCCCCCCAAGCGAGCACGCCCCACCCGAGCGTTGCAATCCCGTAGTCGGTGGGCATCCCGACCGGCAGGCCATCGGGGGCGAGCGGAACGCGTTGTCCGGCGAGCGTGACGCGCAACGGTCACACCCCCTTGACGTTCCCCCATCGAGCGCGAGCGGCGGCACGTGCCTGCTCGGATACAGCGTTCTGTTTGCGCTGCGCATCAGCGGGTGCGTCGGGCAGCTTCAGCGACTTCAGCAGCGACGCCAGTACCGACCGGTGTTGCCGGACTTCGGAGACCAGCGGGGACGCGACGAGCTGCCCCATGGACCCCTTCACCATCAGCGGGGAGTCGGCCAGCTCGGCTTCGAGCCGTTCCACGATGTCGGCCTCTCGGCACGCATCGCCCAGGATGCGCGCCTCGTCCGGCCGCAGCTCGTACCGCTCGACGATCTCGCGCCACAGCCGCCGCCCGGCGGCGCCGAGCTTCGCCGGCGGGCGCGGCTTGTCCCGCTCGGCGTCGAAACCGGCCATGTGGGACCACCCCCAACCGTGACGAAAGACGCGTGAAAACACGGCGCTGCCGCACGCATGGCCAGAGACGCTATGACGATGCGGTCAAAATCGGACACCGGGGCCGGGGGTTCTCCCCTGGGCGCGCCATGTAGGTAACGAACAGATCACGTTGCGCACCTTCGGATTGCAGACCCGTGACGCAGACCGCCTCTACAACCAAGGCGATTTCAACCCAAACGCCACCACCGGCCATGGAATGCAAGCCATAAGAGTCAGCAAGGCCGCACATTCACTAATGTACCCAGCCACTCTCCTTCGATCTGAAGGCTAGAGTTGGCATTGCCCGCGGCCGTGGTCGCCACACGACGTGGCGGCCCCCTGCGCCAACAGAGAGCCGCCGGGGTCCCAAGATTGAGGAGAGACCCATGCCACACACTACGCGGCGTCGACGCCGCTTGTTACTCGTCGCTGCCGCAGCGCTGTGCACTACAGCGCTCGCCTTCCTCGCACTGGCAGGCATCATCAGGGCCGACCGCGCGTCCGCAGCAGCAGCCATCGCGACGGCTGGC
>NZ_JBSFMM010000143.1:0-28346 GCF_053599555.1 Streptomyces sp. NPDC000941 | reverse complement strand
GCCGGGGGTACGCCCCCGGCGCCGCGGCTCAAGATCCACTAGAGTGCGGGCGGAGAAGCGCGGGAGCAAGGAGGGCGCGCGGAACGCTCCAGTAGAGTGGGCGCGGACGACGAGAGGGAGCGCGACACGCACCGTGCGCCTCCCGTGCGCCCTATGTCGCCACAGAACCTTCCTTCGATAGGCTGTACTGAATCCGCCCCGACGCAGAGCAGACGCAGAGCAGCTGCCTCTGCGCGGCGTTGCCGTACCTCCCGTCACGGCCCCCCGCGGTGTTCCGTACTTCTTCGAGCAATCCCAGTCACACAAGGAGAGTCATCGAGCGATGGCCGGTCCAGCGTTCCGCGCCGCCGCCGTCCGAGTGCGCGTGCCCGCCACAAGCGCCAACCTCGGTCCCGGCTTCGACGCCCTCGGCCTGGCCCTGGGGCTGTACGACGATGTGGTGGTCCGGGTCGCCGACTCCGGTCTGCACATCGACATCGCGGGTGAGGGCGCCGAGACGCTGCCGCGCGACGAGGACCATCTGCTCGTACGCTCCCTGCGCACCGCCTTCGACCTGCTGGGCGGACAGCCGCGCGGCCTCGAGGTCGTCTGCGCCAACCGGATTCCGCACGGGCGGGGTCTGGGCTCCTCCTCGGCCGCCATCTGCGCCGGGATAGTGGCCGCCCGCGCGGTGACCATAGGCGGCGCCGAGCGGCTCGACGACGCGGCGCTGCTGGAGCTGGCCACCGAGATCGAGGGTCACCCGGACAATGTCGCCGCCTGTCTGCTCGGCGGTTTCACCCTCGCCTGGACGGACGCGGGAGCGGCCCGGGCGATCAGAATGGACCCTTCCGATTCCATCGTTCCAGTGGTCTTCGTGCCCGGTCGGCCGGTGCTCACGGCCACCGCCCGGGGGCTGCTGCCGCGCAACGTCCCGCATGTGGACGCCGCGGTGAACGCGGGGCGTGCCGCGCTGCTGGTGGAGGCGTTGACCAGGCGCCCCGAACTGCTGCTGGCGGCGACGGAGGACCGGCTGCACCAGGAGTACCGCGCGCCGGCGATGCCCGAGAGCGTGGCACTGGTGAACCGACTGCGGGCGGACGGGGTCCCCGCGGTCATCTCGGGCGCGGGCCCCACGGTGCTCGCGCTGGTCGAAGACGGTGCGGCCGACAAGGTCGCACGGCTGGCGGGCGAGGGGTGGGCGGCCAACCGGCTGGCTCTCGACGCCGGGGGGGCGAGCGTCCTGCCGCTCACCTGACACCGCGGACGCCCGAGGCGGCCCAGTCGGGCTTCGGGAGTCCCGAAAAACTTGATAGCCGGTCTTGGAGAGGGGGAATGTTTGTTGGATCCGGTAGTGTTAACCTCAAGTCTGCACTTGATGCCTCATGCTCGGAGTGATCGCCGGGCGGGGAGGCGCAGTGCTCAGTGTCCCCATCCGGGACCACCCTTCTTCCGGGAGCCTCCCAAACTGCCTGAGCAGCCTGCCTGAGCAGTTCCGAGCACGCTCCGGAGCTCCGGAAATGGCGTGATGGATCCAGGCGAAGCCTCCGTCGCGTCGGAACCAATGAATTGATCTCTCCGCCATACCTGGCGGACCACCGCCCCGGCCGGTCCGCACGAGAAGGACACAGCCGGACAGCACAACCGGTCGCCGAGCCAGACAGGCCGACGCCCGCTCCAGGGAAGGACCCTTCGTGAGCGACACCACCGATCTGATGGGCGTGAACGCCTCCGGCACCTCCGACAGCGGTGTCGGCAATGCCGCGCCCGCCACGGACGCTCCCGCCGCGCCTGCCACCGGTGCTGCCACTGGCACTGCCCCGCGGCGACGCCGCTCGGGCACCGGCCTCGACGCCATGGTCCTGGCAGAGCTGCAGCAGCTCGCCTCGAGCCTCGGCATCAGGGGCACCGCGCGGATGCGCAAGAGCCAGCTGATCGAGGTCATCAAGGAGAAGCAGGGCTCCGGCGCCTCCGCCGAGGCCGCCCCCGCCGCCGCCGAGGGGGTGACAAAGCCCAAGCGCCGCACGACCTCCAAGGCCCGTACGGGCGAGGACAGCGAGCCGGCCGCGGCCAAGACGACGGCCACCAAGGCCGCCGGCGCCAAGGACGAAGCGGCCGCGAAGGCCGAGAAGGCCACCGCTCAGCAGCAGATCGAGATCCCGGGCCAGCCGGGCGAGCCCGCCGCCGACGAGCAGCCGGCCGACGGGCGCCGCCGCCGTCGGGCCACCGCGCCGGTCACCACCACCGAGACGGCCGCCACCGCCACCGCCGTCGAGACCAAGACGGAGACCAAGGCCGAGGCCGCAAAGACCGACTCCCGGGCCGACGCCAAGGCCGAGGCCGCTGTTGACACCGCCGAGGGCAAGGGCGCCAAGGGCCAGGATCGGGCCGAGCGCGCCGAGCGCGCCGAGCGCGGCCAGAAGGGCGACCGCCGGGAGCGCGGCGGCCAGCGCGAGCGGGACGGCCGTGAGGGCCGCGACGGCCGCGACGGTCGTGAGGGCCGCGACCGCGACGGTCGTGACAGCCGCGACCGCCGTGGCGGCAAGGGCGAGGACGGCGCCGCGCAGAGCGGCGGCCGTCAGCAGCGCGACAGCCGTGGCCAGGGCCAGCAGCGCCCCGGCCCCGACGACCTGGACGACGACTTCGACGGCGGACGCCGCGGGCGCCGCGGCCGCTACCGCGACCGCCGTGGCCGCCGTGGCCGCGACGAGGCCTTCGGCAACGAGCCGCAGGTGTCCGAGGACGACGTCCTGATCCCGGTCGCGGGCATCCTCGACATCCTCGACAACTACGCGTTCATCCGGACCTCCGGCTATCTGCCGGGCCCGAACGACGTGTACGTCTCGCTCGCCCAGGTCCGCAAGAACGGCCTGCGCAAGGGCGACCACGTCACCGGCGCGGTCCGCCAGCCGCGCGAGGGCGAGCGCCGCGAGAAGTTCAACGCGCTGGTCCGCCTCGACTCGGTCAACGGCATGGCGCCCGAAACCGGGCGCGGGCGGCCGGAGTTCGGCAAGCTGACCCCGCTCTACCCGCAGGACCGGCTGCGTCTGGAGACCGAGGCCAACGGGCTGACGAACCGCATCATCGACCTGGTCGCGCCGATCGGTAAGGGGCAGCGTGGCCTGATCGTGGCCCCGCCGAAGACCGGTAAGACCATGATCATGCAGGCGGTCGCCAACGCGATCACCCGCAACAGCCCCGAGTGCCATCTGATGGTCGTCCTCGTCGACGAGCGGCCGGAAGAGGTCACCGATATGCAGCGATCGGTCAAGGGCGAGGTCATCTCCTCGACCTTCGACCGCCCGGCCGAGGACCACACCACCGTCGCCGAGCTGGCGATCGAGCGGGCCAAGCGCCTGGTCGAGCTGGGTCATGACGTGGTCGTCCTGCTGGACTCGATCACCCGCCTGGGCCGCGCGTACAACCTCGCGGCGCCCGCCTCCGGCCGCATTCTGTCCGGTGGTGTCGACTCGACCGCGCTCTACCCGCCGAAGAAGTTCTTCGGTGCCGCGCGCAACATCGAGGACGGCGGCTCGCTGACCATCCTGGCCACCGCGCTGGTCGAGACCGGGTCGCGGATGGACGAGGTGATCTTCGAGGAGTTCAAGGGCACCGGCAACATGGAGCTCAGGCTCGACCGGAAGCTCGCCGACAAGCGCATCTTCCCGGCGGTCGACGTCGACGCCTCCAGCACCCGCAAGGAGGAGATCCTTCTCGCGCCGGAGGAGCTGGGCATCGTCTGGAAGCTGCGCCGGGTGCTGCACGCGCTCGACTCGCAGCAGGCGATCGAGCTGCTTCTGGACAAGATGAAGCAGACGAAGTCGAACGCCGAGTTCCTGATGCAGATCGCCAAGACCACGCCCACCCCGGGCAACGGCGACTGATCAGCGGCGCTCAGCTGATTCACGAGGGCCTTTCCGCTACGGCGGGAAGGCCCTCGTCATATGTGGATGAGATCTGGGCCACATCGGCCGCCACCCCCGCCGACCTGCGCGATCTCCGTCGTACGCAACGAAACACCAGGTCAGCCGCGCGAGCCCGGTAGGCCGGAGCGAGGTGCGGGTGCCGCGCTCGGTTCCGGAACGGGAGACCTCCATATGCAACCCTGGCGGACGACCTGTCGTCTGTCAGGTCGAATCACGGCGAGACCACGCCGAACCGTGATGGTGGGGGTAACCGGACAGCGAGGACTGAAGAGGGCATGGCTGATCACAGGAAGCGCACACCGCAGAATTCGGCCAAGGCGCCCCGCAGCGGACGCCGCAAGGCGCTGATGGGCACGGTGTGGACGCTGGCGACCGTGCTGGTCCTGGGCGGTGCGGGTGCCGGTTATCTGTACTACAAGCTGAACGGCAATATCACCAGCGTCAACATCAACGGCGCCCTCGGCTCCGACCGCCCCAAGAACGTCGACAACGGCTCCATGGACATATTGGTCCTCGGCTCCGACTCGCGCGCCGGCAAGAACTCCAAGTACGGCACCGACGAGGGCACCTCCCGCTCCGACACCGCGATGGTCGTGCACGTCTACAAGGGCCGTAAGAAGGCGAGCGTCGTCAGCATCCCGCGCGACACCCTGATCCGCCGCCCCGTCTGCACCAAGGACGGCGAGAAGGTCCCCGCGCAGCGTCTTGCGATGTTCAACTCCGCGTACGAGGCCGGCGGCCCGGCCTGCGCCGTCAAGACCGTCGAGTCGATGACCGGCATCCGCATGGACCACTACCTCGAGGTCGACTTCTCCGGCTTCAAGAACCTCATAGACCAGCTCGGCGGCGTGGACATCACCACCACCCAGCCGATCCACGACGCCAAGAGCCACCTCGACCTGGAGCCCGGGCAGCACACGCTCAACGGCGAGCAGTCCCTCGGCCTGGTACGCACCCGGCACGCCGTCGGCGACGGCAGCGACCTCGGCCGGATCAAGCTCCAGCAGGCGTTCATCAAGGCGCTGATCGACCAGATCAAGTCCGTGGACCTGTTCAGCAGCCCGAAGAAGCTCTACAACCTCGCCGACACCTCCACCAAGGCGCTGACCACCGACTCCGAGCTGGCCTCCGTCAACAAGCTGCGCGGCTTCGCCGAGGATCTGAAGGGCATCGACTCCAAGAACATGCACATGGTGACGCTGCCCGTGCAGTACGACCCGAACAACCCCAACCGCGTGCTGCCGATCGACACCAAGGCCCGGGAGGTCTGGCGGTCGCTGCGCTGGGACAAGCCGATTCCGGCGTCCGCGACCAAGGGATCGGCGGGGGACGCGACCGGCGACGCAGGCAAGGTCGTCCAGAACCCCTGACGCCCGCATACCCCCCTGGGAATATCTGGGCCCTACCCCCGGTTTTGGGGGATGCGGCCAGTCCTGGCAGACTGGTTCGTCGGCCCCGGTTCACGTCAGGCAACCCGCCAGTCGACCCGGTGCCCTCCCGAACCTAGGAGAACCCCTTGAAGCGCGACATTCACCCGGAGTACGTCGAGACGCAGGTCAGCTGCACCTGCGGCGCCTCCTTCACGACCCGTAGCACCGTGGCCGGCGGCACCATCCGTGCCGACATCTGCTCCGAGTGCCACCCGTTCTACACGGGCAAGCAGAAGATCCTCGACACCGGTGGCCGCGTGGCGCGGTTCGAGGCCCGCTTCGGCAAGAACGCCGGGTCCGCCAAGAAGTAGCGACCCGCACGGCGCCGGTCTCAGGTCGCCCCTTCCCTGGGGCGGCCGGACCGGCGTTTTGTCGTCACGGCTTCTCGTCACGGCCTGTCATTACGGCTGGTCGTACGGCTGGTCATCACGGCCGGTCGTCATGGCCTTACGGCACCCCACCCCCACGCAGCCCATTCCACGCAACCAGGAGCCCTTGATGTTCGAGGCGGTCGAGGAACTGATCGGCGAACACGCCGACCTCGAGAAGCGGCTCGCCGACCCCGCGGTCCACGCCGACCAGCGCGAGGCGATGCGGCTCAACAAGCGCTACGCCGAGCTGACCCCGATCGTCGGCACGTACCGCTCCTGGAAGCAGACCGGGGAAGACATGGAGACCGCGCGCGAGCTGGCCCAGCTCGACGCAGACTTCGCCGATGAGGTCAAGGAGCTGGAGGCGCGCCGCGAGGAGCTGACCGACCGGCTGCGGCTGCTGCTGGTCCCGCGCGACCCCAGCGACGACAAGGACGTGATCCTCGAGGTCAAGGCCGGCGAGGGCGGCGAGGAGTCCGCGCTGTTCGCGGGGGATCTGCTGCGGATGTATCTGCGCTACGCCGAGCGCGTCGGCTGGAAGACCGAGATCATCGACGCCAACGAGTCCGACCTCGGCGGCTACAAGGACGTCCAGGTCGCGGTGAAGGCCAAGAGCAACGCGGCGCCCGGCCAGGGGGTGTGGGCCCGGCTGAAGTACGAGGGCGGGGTGCACCGCGTACAGCGGGTGCCCGCCACCGAGTCGCAGGGCCGTATCCACACCTCCGCCGCCGGTGTGCTGGTCACCCCGGAGGCCGAGGAGGTCGAGGTCGAGATCAGCCAGAACGACCTGCGGATCGACGTCTACCGCTCCTCGGGCCCCGGCGGCCAGTCGGTCAACACCACCGACTCCGCGGTGCGCATCACCCATCTGCCCACCGGCATCGTGGTCTCCTGCCAGAACGAGAAGAGCCAGCTCCAGAACAAGGAGCAGGCGCTGCGCATCCTGCGCTCGCGGCTGCTGGCCGCGGCCCAGGAGGAGGCCGAGCGGGAGGCGTCGGACGCGCGGCGCAGCCAGGTCCGCACGGTGGACCGGTCCGAACGCATCCGCACCTACAACTTTCCGGAAAACCGGATCTCGGACCACCGGGTCGGCTTCAAGGCGTACAACTTGGACCAGGTGCTCGACGGCGAACTCGATCCGGTCATCCAGGCGTGCGTCGACGCCGACGCCGCCGCAAAGCTCGCGGCCGCGCAGTAGGGCCACACCCCAAGGGAAGGCCACACCCCCAGGGGAAGGCCCGTAGCCTTAGCCTTTGTCCGGACCGGCTGGAGGAATTCAGTGAATGTGCTGCTCGCCGAGGTGGCGCAGGCCACTCAGCGGCTGGCCGACGCCGGCGTGCCGTCTCCGCGTTTCGACGCGGAGGAGCTGGCCGCCTTTGTGCACGGCGTCAAGCGGGGTGAGCTGCACGGCGTCGCCGACGCCGACTTCGACGCCCGCTACTGGGAGGCCGTAGCCCGCCGGGAGGCCCGCGAGCCCCTGCAGCACATCACCGGGCGCGCCTTCTTCCGCTATCTGGAGCTCCAGGTCGGCCCCGGCGTCTTCGTGCCGCGCCCGGAGACCGAGTCGGTCGTCGGCTGGGCCATAGACGCGGTACGCGCCATGGACGTCGTCGAACCGCTGATCGTCGACCTGTGCTCGGGCTCCGGGGCGATCGCCCTCGCGCTGGCCCAGGAGGTGCCGCGGTCGCGGGTGCACGCAGTGGAGCTGGACGAGGGCGCCCTGCGGTGGGCCCGTAAGAACGTCGAGGGGTCCCGCGTCGTTCTTCACCAGGGGGACGCGCTGACGGCCCTGCCCGAGCTCGACGGACAGGTGGACCTGGTGATCAGCAACCCGCCGTACATCCCGCTGACCGAGTGGGAGTACGTCGCGCCCGAGGCCCGCGACCACGACCCGCAGCTGGCGCTGTTCTCCGGCGAGGACGGCCTCGATGTGATCCGCGGCCTGGAGCGCACCGCCCACCGGCTGCTGCGCCACGGCGGGGTCGTGGTCATCGAGCACGCCGACACCCAGGGCGGCCAGGTGCCGTGGATCTTCACCGAGGAGCGTGGCTGGGCGGACGCCGCCGACCACCCCGACCTGAACAAGCGGCCCCGGTTCGCCACGGCGCGGAAGGCCATGCCGTGACCGGACACCCAGCGAAGGAGAAATGATGGCACGGCGATACGACTGCGGCGACCCGACCGACCGCAAGACCGGCCTGCGTGAGGCCGCGTCCGCCGTCCGCCGCGGCGAGCTGGTCGTGCTGCCCACCGACACCGTCTACGGCATCGGTGCGGACGCCTTCAACGCCGAGGCCGTCGGCGATCTGCTGGAGGCCAAGGGCCGCGGCCGCAATATGCCGACCCCCGTCCTCGTCGGCTCTCCGAACACCCTGCACGGCCTGGTCACCGACCTGTCCGAGCAGGCATGGGAGCTCGTGGACGCCTTCTGGCCGGGCGCGCTCACCCTGGTCGCCCGGCACCAGCCATCGCTCACCTGGGACCTGGGGGAGACCCGCGGCACCGTCGCGGTCCGGATGCCGCTGCACCCGGTCGCGATCGAGCTGCTGAACGACTTCGGCCCGATGGCGGTCTCCAGCGCCAACCTCACCGGCCACCCCTCCCCGCAGGACTGCGACGCTGCCCAGGACATGCTCGGCGACTCGGTCTCGGTCTATCTCGACGGCGGGCCGACCCCCGCGGCCGTTCCGTCCTCCATCGTCGATGTGACCAGTAAGGTGCCGGTCCTGCTGCGCGCGGGCGCGCTGAGCGCCGAGCAGCTGCGGGAGGTCGTACCCGACCTCGAGGTGGCCAATTGACAGCCCCTGAGGGGCGTGGCATAGCGGAACACCGTCACCACAGCGCCGACCACGTCTTCCGCATCCTCCACGTCAGCACCGGCAACGTCTGCCGCTCGCCGATCACCGAGCGGCTGACCCGGCATGCCCTGGCGGACCGTCTGGGCAGCGAGCGCACCAGCGGGCTGATCGTGGAGAGCGCCGGGACCTGGGGCCATGAGGGCGCGCCCATGGAGGCGCACGCCGCCACCGTCCTGGCCGACTTCGGCGCCGACCCGGCCGGCTTCCTCGGCCGTGAACTGCTCGACGAGCACGTCATCCGCGCCGACCTCGTCCTCACCGCCACCCGCGACCACCGCGCCCAGGTCATCTCCATGGGGCATTCGGCGGGGCTGCGCACCTTCACGCTCAAGGAGTTCACCCGGCTGGTACGGGCCATAGACCCGGCGACGCTGCCCGACCCGGAAGAGGCGGGCGGCGTGGTCGACCGGGCCCGCGCCCTGGTCCAGGCGGCCGCCGCGCTGCGCGGCTGGCTGCTGGCGCCGACCGAGGAGGCGGACGAGGTGCACGATCCGTACGGTGCGCCGATCACCTTCTTCCGCTCCATCGGCGACGAGATCCACGAGGCCCTGGAGCCGGTGGTGACGGCCCTGACGGGGGTGCCGGCTCCCGCGTAGCCCCAGGCCGGGCCCGGACCTACAGTGGGAGAACACTGGGACAACACCGGGCACTACCTGAGGTCGTGAGCTGGCGATGGCCGCTACCCCCGCGCCCCCGCGCGGCAACCCGGCCGGGCAGACCGGTCAGGCCGGTGTGGTCCGTACGGCTGCCGCCTGGGAACCCGACTTCGACGCGCTGCGCCGGCAGGACCCCGATATCGCCGGGATCGTCCTGGGCGAGCTGGACCGCGTCAGGGGCGGGCTGCAGCTGATCGCCGCGGAGAACTTCACCTCCCGGGCCGTGCTCACCACCCTGGCCTCTCCGCTGGCCAACAAGTACGCCGAGGGCTACCCGGGCGCCCGCTTCCACGGCGGCTGCGAGCTGGTCGACGTCGCCGAGCGGATCGCCATGGACCGGGCGAAGGCCCTGTTCGGCGCGGAGCACGCCAATGTGCAGCCACACTCGGGCTCCTCCGCGGTGCTCGCCGCGTACGCCGCGCTGCTGCGGCCCGGTGACACGGTGATGGCGATGGCGCTGGCGCACGGCGGACATCTCACCCATGGCTCCCCGGCCAACTTCTCCGGCCGCTGGTTCGACTTCATCGGCTACGGCGTCGACCCGCACACCGGGCTGATCGACTACGACCAGCTCCGCGACCTGGCGCGGGCCCACCGCCCCAAGGCGATCGTTTGCGGCTCCATCTCCTACCCCCGCCACCTGGACTACGCGGCGTTCCGGGAGATCGCCGACGAGGTCGGCGCGTATCTGATCGCGGACGCCGCCCACCCCATCGGCCTGGTGGCCGGGAAGGCGGCGCCCAATCCGGTGCCGTACGCCGATGTGGTGTGCGCGACCACGCACAAGGTGCTGCGCGGGCCGCGCGGCGGGATGGTGCTGTGCGGCGCGGGCCTCGCCGAGCGGGTCGACCGCGCGGTCTTCCCGTTTTCGCAGGGCGGCGCGCAGATGCACACCGTCGCCGCCAAGGCCGTCGCGTTCGCCGAGGCCGCGCAGCCCGCGTTCACCGCGTACGCCCACCGGGTCGTCGCCAACGCCCATGCGCTGGTCGACGCCCTGGCCGCCGAGGGCCTCCCGGTGATCACCGGCGGTACCGACACCCATCTGATCACCGCCGACCCCGCCCCGCTGGGCCTGGACGGCCCCGCCGCCCGGGCCCGCTGCGCCGCGGCGGGCATCGTGCTGGACAGCTGCGCCGTGGCGTCCGCGACCGAGCCGGGCGGCTGCGTCAAGGGCATCCGGCTGGGCACCGCGGCGGTGACCACACAGGGGATGGGGACGGACGAGATGGCGCGCATCGCCCAGCTGCTCATGGTGGCGCTGCGGGAGAAGGAGACCTCGCAGCGGCTGCGCGAACTGCGGGCCGAGGTCAGGGAGTTGGCGACGGCGTTCGCGCCTTACTCCGACTGATGGCTCCGACCGGGATTGCGGAGCCGGACTGGGCGGAACCGACTCAAGGACGGACAACGTCCTCGTCCATGGCCCGTCTCACTGGTCGGAGGGGGCTAGTGTGTGTTGCTGAGATGGCCAGCGACATCTGTGGGGCAGTCTGTGCGTGAATATCTGCTGACTCTGTGCATCACGGCCGCGGTCACCTATCTGCTGACCGGGCCGGTTCGGAAGTTCGCCATCGTGGTGGGCGCGATGCCGGAGATCCGCGCGCGCGATGTGCACCGCGAGCCCACACCGCGGCTCGGCGGTATCGCGATGTTCGGCGGGCTGTGCGCGGGGTTGCTGGTCGCCGCCCATCTCACAAACCTCAAGGGCGTTTTCGAGCTGTCCAACGAGCCGCGTGCGCTGCTGTCCGGGGCCGGGCTGATCTGGTTGCTGGGCGTGCTGGACGACAAGTGGGGCGTGGACGCGCTGATCAAGCTGGGCGGCCAGATGATCGCCGCGGGCGTGATGGTGCTCCAGGGCCTCACCATCCTGTGGCTGCCGGTGCCCGGGGTGGGCCCGGTCTCGCTGACCCCCTGGCAGGGCACGCTGCTCACGGTCGCACTCGTGGTGATCACCATCAACGCGGTGAACTTCGTGGACGGCCTCGACGGCCTGGCCTCGGGCATGGTGTGCATCGCGGCCGCGGCGTTCTTCATGTACGCGTACCGTATCTGGTACGGCTACGGCCTGGAGGCGGCCGCCCCCGCGACCCTGTTCGCCGCCATTCTGATGGGGATGTGCCTGGGCTTTCTGCCGCACAACATCCACCCGGCCCGGATCTTCATGGGCGACTCCGGCTCGATGCTCATCGGCCTGGTGCTGGCGGCCGGCGCGATCTCGATCACCGGTCAGGTGGACCCGGACGCGATGAAGCTGTTCGCCGGCTCCGAGACCGCCGCGGTGCACGCCACCGTCCCGGTCTACATTCCGCTGCTGCTGCCGCTGACCGTGATCGCGGTGCCGTTCGCCGATCTGGTGCTGGCCATCGTCCGCCGTACCTGGCGGGGCCAGTCGCCGTTCGCCGCGGACCGCGGCCATCTGCACCACCGGCTGCTGGAGATCGGCCACTCGCACAGCCGCGCGGTGCTGATCATGTACTTCTGGTCGGCGCTGATCGCGTTCGGCGCCGTGGCGTACTCGGTGAACTCGGTCAGCATGTGGTTCGTGCTCTCGATCGTGGGGCTGAGCGCGGTGGGCCTGCTCCTGCTGCTCCTGCCGCGGTTCACCCCGCGGGTGCCGCACTGGGCGGAGGGCTTCGTTCCGCCTCGGTACCGCCGCCGTCGGAACCGGATCGCCGCGGCCGCGCGGGAGGCCGCATCGGAGGCGTCGGCCGGAGCGCCGGGGTGTGATGCGGCGGCCGAGCCGGTGGGCCGGGTCCCGGCCGGGGTCAATGGGGCCACCGCGATCGGCGACCGCTCCCGGTTCACCCAGCAGGGGACACCTCCCGGCGGTAGCTGGGACAGGAAGGTTCGTAGCTCTCGGTAGTGGGCTTATTCGGCGGCCATCTCCGTCAATGTGAGATATGCTCCTTAACCCTCCCGTGTGATGTGCAGCACATCCGGCAGGTAAAGACCTCATCAAATAGTTTGTGATACCGTTCACGAAAACCCGGTGCCAGAGCCGAAGGGCCGTAGCGCGACTGTCCTTCGTCGTGAGGTTCCTTTAATCCCCGGGGATACGCTCGTCAACGACGAACCGCTGCTTCCGACTCTTGCCGGAGAACCCTTCATGCAGTCCAACGACGCCCGAACGCTCCTGCAGTGTGCCGTGCCCACCGCAGTCGTCGGCGCCGCCGCCATTGCCGTCGGCGCCGTACTCGCCGGTGGCAAGGGCGCGTTGGGGGCCGCGGTCGGGGCGATTCTGGTGATCGCGCTGATGACGGTCGACCTGATCGTGTTGATGCGGACCGCCAACAAGCTTCCGCAGATCTTCCAGATGATGGGTCTCGCGCTCTACGCCGTGCAGTTCCTGCTGATGGCGGTGTTCCTCGGCATCTTCAAGGACACCACCCTCTTCAACACCAGGGCCTTCGCCTTCTCGCTGCTCGCCGCGACGCTGATGTGGATCACCGCGCAGACCCGTGCGCATATGAAGGCCAAGATCTTCTATGTGCAACCGGAGTCCGAAGACGAACGGACCCCGGCGGGGGAGAAGAAGGTTTCTCCCGCCGGGTCCCCATCGTGATCTGTAGGGCCGGTATAAGGGCACGTCCGCTCACCTGCTATCGTCCGGTGCCATCTGAGGCACAGCGGGCGCAGGTGGCTGAACCCCCGGATTCCACGGGACGGAATCGGCGGCCCATGCAGCTGTTGCCCACTGACCACACCGGACTTGTGCCGACAAGCCGCCCCCACATTCGCAAGACCAGTCCAGTGCCGTTCCGCGGCCATGCGCCGCGCCGACACAACGAGGTTGCCGTACCCATGCGCCACGCTGAAGGAGCTCGCGGTGAGTCCTGACCAGACGCTCGCCTTCGAGACCGATTGCCACATCTTCGACGGGTGCGGCTTCCCGGCCCCAGGGCTTCACTCGTTCACGTTCGAGCCGATCGCCACCATCGGCGGCTTCGAGATCAACAAGCCGATGCTGCTGGCGCTGCTGGGCAGCGTGGTCGTGGTGGTCGTCTTCTGGGTCGCCTTCGGCCGGGCCAAGGTCGTGCCCGGCAAGCTGCAGATGGTCGGCGAGGCGGGCTACGACTTCGTGCGCCGCGGCGTCGTCTACGAGGCCCTGGGCAAGAAGGAGGGCGACAAGTACGTCCCCCTCATGGTCTCGCTGTTCTTCTTCGTGTGGATCATGAACCTCTGGTCGGTCGTCCCGCTCGCCCAGTTCCCGGTGACGTCGATCATCGCCTTCCCGGCCGGCCTCGCCGCGATCGTCTACATCCTGTGGGTGAGCCTCACCTTCAGGAAGCACGGCTTCGTCGGCGGCTGGAAGAACATCAGCGGCTACGACAAGTCGCTGGGCCCGGTGCTGCCGCTGGTCATGGCTCTGGAGCTGCTCTCCAACCTCGTCATCCGGCCGTTCACCCACGCCGTCCGGCTCTTCGCGAACATGTTCGCGGGCCACGTGCTGCTGCTGATCTTCACGATCGCCAGCTGGTATCTGCTGAACGGCATCGGCATCGCCTACGCGAGCATCTCGTTTGTGATGGTCATCCTGCTGACCGTCTTCGAGCTGTTCATCCAGGCCCTCCAGGCCTATGTGTTCGTCCTGCTGGCCTGCGCCTACATCCAGGGCGCTCTCGCCGAGCACCACTGAGAACCAGCCAGCCCCGCCCTAAAAGGCGTCCGGTGGCCAACCCCCACCGGTCCGTGAAAGAGAAGGAAGAATCGGCATGTCCGCTCTCCAGACGACCCTCGCCGCTGTCGAGCTCAAGGGCAACCTCGGCTCGATCGGCTACGGCCTCGCGGCCATCGGCCCCGGCGTCGGCGTCGGCATCATCTTCGGTAACGGCACCCAGGCGCTGGCCCGTCAGCCCGAGGCGGCCGGTCTGATCCGCGCCAACCAGATCCTCGGCTTCGTTCTCTGTGAGGCGCTCGCCCTGATCGGTCTGGTCATGCCGTTCGTCTACCCGACCAAGTGACCGCGGCGAACAACCGGTCCAACGGACGAAAGGCAATGATGTGAACGCCTTGACATTCCTGGCGGCTGACGAGCCGGAGAACCCGCTCATCCCGCCGATCCCAGAGCTCGTCATCGGCCTCATCGCCTTCGCCATCGTCTTCTTCTTCTTCGCCAAGAAGCTCCTCCCGAACATCAACCGGGTTCTGGACGAGCGCCGTGCGGCGATCGAGGGCGGCATGGAGGAGGCCGAGGCCCGTAAGGCCGAGGCCCAGCAGGTCCTCGAGGACTACCGCGCTCAGCTCGCCGACGCTCGTCACGAGGCCGCGCGGCTGCGCCAGGAGGCGCAGGAGCAGGGCGCCGCGCTCATCGCCGAGATGCGTGCGGAGGGTCAGCGGCAGCGTGAGGAGATCATCGCCGCGGGCCACGCCCAGATCGAGGCCGACCGCAAGCAGGCGGCGCAGACGCTGCGCCAGGACGTGGGCAAGCTCGCCACCGACCTGGCCGGCAAGCTCGTCGGCGAGTCCCTGGAGGACACCGCCCGGCAGAGCCGCGTGATCGACCGGTTCCTCGATGAGCTCGAGACGAAGGCTGACGCCGCGGCCGAGACGAAGGCCGAGGCCGGCCGATGAACGGAGCGAGCCGCGAGGCACTGGCCGCAGCGCGCGAGCGCTTCGACGCGCTGACGGACAGCACCTCCGTCGACGCCGCGAAGCTCGCGGACGAGCTGGCCGCCGTCACCGCGCTGCTCGACCGCGAGGTCTCGCTGCGCCGGGTCCTCACCGACCCGGCGCAGCCCGGCGAGGCCAAGGCCGAGCTGGCCGCGCGCCTGCTGTCCGGCCAGGTCGGCGGCGAGACCGTCGACCTGGTCTCCGGCATGGTCCGGTCCCGCTGGTCGCGCTCGCGCGACCTGGTGGACTCCATCGAGGAGCTGGCGTCCGCCGCCGACCTCGTGGCGGCCCAGCGGGCCGGCGTTCTCGACGACGTGGAGGACGAGCTGTTCCGGTTCGGCCGGATCATCTCCTCGTCCACCGAGCTGCGGTCGGCGCTGACCGACCGGGTCGCCACCACCTCGGCGAAGGTCACACTGGTGCGCGAGCTGCTGGGCGGCCGGGTCAATCCGGCCACCGAGCGGCTGGTCGCGCGTCTTGTGACCCAGCCGCGGGGACGTAGCCTGGAAGCGGGGCTCGACGGCCTCTCGCGGCTCGCCGCGGCCCGCCGCGACCGCCTGGTCGCGGTGGTGACCTCGGCTGTGCCGCTCAGCGACCAGCACAAGCAGCGTCTCGGTGCGGCTCTGGCGAAGCTGTACGGCCACAAGGTGCACCTCAACCTGGACGTGGACCCCGAGGTCCTCGGCGGGATCGAGGTGCGCGTCGGCGACGAGATCATCGACGGCACCATCGCCGACCGCCTGGGCGAGGCGGCCCGGCGGATGGCCGGCTGACGCAGGCCGAACCAACTCAAAAGCCAACTCAACAAGCATGTAAGCGGCCCGAGTTGGGCCGTGGTCAGATACTTCGGGCCCAACAAGGAGAGCAGGGAACCCAGATGGCGGAGCTCACGATCCGGCCGGAGGAGATCCGGGACGCGCTGGAGAACTTTGTCCAGGCGTACAAGCCGGACGCGGCCTCGCGCGAGGAGGTCGGTACGGTCACCGTTGCCGGCGACGGCATCGCGAAGGTCGAAGGTCTTCCCTCGGCCATGGCGAACGAGCTGCTGAAGTTCGAGGACGGCACCCTCGGTCTCGCACTCAACCTGGAAGAGCGCGAGATCGGCGCGGTCGTCCTCGGTGAGTTCAGCGGCATCGAAGAGGGCCAGCAGGTGCAGCGCACCGGCGAGGTGCTCTCGGTAGCCGTCGGCGAGGGCTACCTCGGCCGCGTCGTCGACCCGCTGGGCAACCCGATCGACGGCCTCGGCGAGATCGAGACCGATGGCCGCCGCGCCCTTGAGCTGCAGGCCCCCACGGTCATGCAGCGCAAGTCGGTGCACGAGCCGATGGAGACCGGCTACAAGGCCGTCGACGCGATGACCCCGATCGGCCGTGGCCAGCGTCAGCTGATCATCGGCGACCGGCAGACCGGCAAGACCGCGCTGGCCGTCGACACGATCATCAACCAGCGCGACAACTGGCGCTCGGGCGACCCGAAGAAGCAGGTCCGCTGCATCTACGTCGCCATCGGCCAGAAGGGCTCCACCATCGCCGGCGTGCGCGGCGCGCTGGAGGAGGCCGGCGCCCTGGAGTACACGACGATCGTCGCCGCCCCGGCGTCCGACCCGGCGGGCTTCAAGTACCTGGCCCCCTACACCGGCTCGGCCATCGGCCAGCACTGGATGTACCAGGGCAAGCACGTCCTGATCGTCTTCGACGACCTGTCCAAGCAGGCCGACGCCTACCGCGCCGTCTCGCTGCTGCTGCGCCGCCCGCCGGGCCGCGAGGCGTACCCCGGTGACGTCTTCTACCTGCACTCCCGGCTGCTGGAGCGCTGCGCCAAGCTCTCCGACGACATGGGTGCCGGTTCGATGACCGGTCTGCCGATCGTCGAGACCAAGGCCAACGACGTCTCGGCGTTCATCCCGACCAACGTCATCTCCATCACCGACGGCCAGTGCTTCCTGGAGTCCGACCTGTTCAACGCCGGCCAGCGCCCGGCTCTGAACGTCGGTATCTCGGTCTCCCGCGTCGGTGGCTCCGCCCAGCACCGGGCCATCCGGCAGGTCTCCGGCCGGCTCCGGGTGGACCTCGCCCAGTTCCGTGAGCTCGAGGCATTCGCCGCCTTCGGCTCGGACCTGGACGCGGCCTCCAAGGCTTCGCTGGAGCGCGGTTCGCGCATGGTCGAGCTGCTCAAGCAGTCGCAGTACGCCCCGTACGCCACCGAGGACCAGGTCGTCTCCATCTGGTCCGGCACCACCGGCAAGATGGACGACGTGCCGGTCGAGGACATCCGCCGCTTCGAGCGCGAGCTGCTGGACTATCTGCACCGTGAGCACAAGGGCCTGATGACCAGCATCGTCGAGGGCGGCAAGATGTCCGACGACACCATCGGCGCCCTGGGCGAGGCCGTGGACAGCTTCAAGCGCCAGTTCGAGACCTCGGACGGCAAGCTGCTGGGCGAGGGCTGAGCATGGGTGCCCAACTCCGGGTCTACAAGAGGCGGATCAAATCCATCTCTGCGACCAAGAAGATCACCAAGGCGATGGAGATGATCGCCGCCTCGCGCGTCGTCAAGGCGCAGCGCCGGGTGGCCGCGTCGACTCCGTACGCCAGTGAGCTCACCCGGGCGGTGGGCGCGGTGGCCACCGGCTCCACCACCCAGCACCCGCTCACCACCGAGGCCGAGCGCCCGACCCGGGCCGCGCTGCTGCTCATCACCAGCGACCGCGGTCTGGCCGGCGGCTACTCCTCGAACGTGATCAAGGCGGCCGAGCAGGCCACCCGTACCCTCACCGAGCAGGGCAAGGAGGTCGACACCTACATCGTCGGCCGCAAGGGTGTCGCCTACTACGGCTTCCGCGAGCTCAAGGTCACCCAGTCGTGGACCGGGTTCACCGACAACCCGACCTACGCGGACGCCAAGAACATCGCGGGCCCGCTGATCGAGGCCGTGCAGCAGAACACCGCCGAGGGTGGCGTGGACGAGCTGCACATCGTCTACACCGAGTTCGTCTCGATGCTGACGCAGACGCCGGTCGACCACCGGCTGCTGCCGCTGAGCATGGAGAAGACGGCCGAGGAGACGGCGGCGAAGGGTGTCATCGCGCCGCTGTACGAGTTCGAGCCGTCGTCGGAGGAGGTGCTCGACGCGCTGCTGCCGCGGTACGTCGAGTCCCGTATCTACAACGCTCTGCTGCAGGCCGCGGCGTCCAAGCACGCGGCCACCCGCCGGGCGATGAAGTCGGCGACCGACAACGCCGAAGAGCTCATCAAGTCGCTCACGCGGCTTGCCAACGCGGCCCGCCAGGCCGAAATCACCCAGGAAATCAGCGAAATCGTCGGTGGCGCGAGCGCCCTGGCCGACGCTTCTGCGGGGAGTGACTGACAACTATGACCACCACTGTTGAGCCGACCGCTCCTGCCGGCGTGGCCACTGGCCGCGTTGCGCGGGTCATCGGCCCGGTCGTCGACGTGGAGTTCCCCGTCGACGCGATGCCGGAGATCTACAACGCCCTGAACGTCGAGGTCGCCGACCCCTCCGCGGAGGGCAAGACCAAGACGCTCACCCTCGAGGTCGCCCAGCACCTCGGCGAGGGCCTGGTACGCGCCATCTCCATGGAGCCCACCGACGGCCTGGTCCGCCAGGCCCCGGTGACCAACACCGGCGACGGCATCACCGTCCCGGTCGGCGACATGACCAAGGGCCGGGTGTTCAACACCCTGGGCAAGATCCTCAATGAGCCCGAGGCCGAGTCCGAGGTCACCGAGCGCTGGCCGATCCACCGCAAGGCCCCGGCCTTCGACCAGCTCGAGTCCAAGACCGAGATGTTCGAGACCGGTCTGAAGGTCGTCGACCTGCTGACCCCGTACGTCAAGGGCGGCAAGATCGGCCTGTTCGGCGGCGCGGGCGTCGGCAAGACCGTCCTCATCCAGGAAATGATCGTCCGTGTGGCCAAGCTGCACGAGGGCGTCTCCGTGTTCGCCGGTGTCGGCGAGCGCACCCGTGAGGGCAACGACCTCATGGTGGAGATGGAGGAGGCCGGCGTTCTCGACAAGACCGCGCTGGTCTTCGGCCAGATGGACGAGCCCCCGGGCACCCGTCTGCGGGTCGCCCTGGCCGGTCTGACCATGGCGGAGTACTTCCGCGATGTGCAGAAGCAGGACGTGCTGTTCTTCATCGACAACATCTTCCGCTTCACTCAGGCCGGTTCCGAGGTCTCGACCCTGCTCGGCCGGATGCCCTCCGCGGTGGGCTACCAGCCGAACCTGGCCGACGAGATGGGCATCCTCCAGGAGCGCATCACCTCGACCCGCGGTCACTCGATCACCTCCATGCAGGCGATCTACGTCCCCGCGGACGACCTGACCGACCCGGCCCCGGCGACCACCTTCGCGCACCTCGACGCGACGACGGTGCTCTCCCGTCCGATCTCGGAGAAGGGCATCTACCCGGCGGTGGACCCCCTGGACTCCACCTCCCGGATCCTGGACCCGCGTTACATCTCGCAGGACCACTACGACTGTGCTTCGCGGGTCATCTCGATCCTGCAGAAGTACAAGGACCTGCAGGACATCATCAACATCCTCGGCATCGACGAGCTCGGCGAGGAAGACAAGCTCACCGTCTTCCGCGCCCGCCGTATCGAGCGCTTCCTGTCGCAGAACACCCACGCGGCGAAGCAGTTCACCGGTGTCGACGGTTCGGACGTGCCGCTGGACGAGTCGATCGCCGCGTTCAACGCGATCGCCGACGGCGAGTACGACCACTTCCCGGAGCAGGCCTTCTTCATGTGCGGTGGTCTGGAGGACCTGAAGAAGAACGCCAAGGAGCTGGGCGTCTCCTGAGCCCGGTCTTTCTTGACCCCGAGGTCACCGGAGAGGGGTGGGCCGCGTCCCACCCCTCTCCGTACGCCCGTTATCCTTTGACGAAAGCCCTGTCGCACCCGGCAGGTGGAGACCCGAGGAGCCACGTTGGCTGCTGAGCTGCATGTCGAGCTGGTCGCGGCGGACCGTAGTGTCTGGTCCGGCAAGGCCTCCTTGGTCATCGCGCGCACCACATCCGGTGACATCGGCGTCATGCCCGGCCACCAGCCGCTGCTCGGTGTGCTGGAGTCCGGCCCGGTGACCATCCGCACAAGCGAGGGCGGAACGGTCATCGCCGCGGTCCACGGCGGCTTCATCTCGTTCTCGGACGACAAGCTCTCGCTGCTCGCCGAGATCGCGGAGCTGTCCGACGAGATCGATGTCAAGCGGGCGGAGCGGGCGCTGGAGCGTGCCAAGTCGGAGGCGGACGCCGCCGCCGAGCGGCGCGCCGACGTCCGGCTGCGCGCTGTGGCGGGAGTGCACTGAAGCCTGTCACGAACGGTCGAAACCCTCAGCCGCGGGCCGCGTGGGAAATTTCCTGCGCCGGTCCGCGGCTGAGGCGATGCAGGTGCGGTTTTTCCGGATGACGCGAGGAGGTCGGTGAAGATGGCCCTCGCTCTGCTTGTGTGCGGCGTGGTCGTAGCGCTGGTGGTCGTGGGACTCTTCGTCTTCGGTCTGCGGCGGCGGCTGATCCAGCGGTCCGGCGGAACCTTTGACTGCTCACTGCGGTGGAACGCGCCCGAGGGCGAGACCGAACCGGAGCCCAGCGGCAAGGGCTGGGTGTACGGGGTCGCCCGCTACAACGGTGACCGGATCGAGTGGTTCCGGGTCTTCTCCTATGCGCCCAGACCGCGTCGGGTGCTGGAGCGCGCCTCGATCGAGGTGCTGGAGCGGCGTACGCCCAAGGGCGAGGAGGAACTGGCGCTGCTCTCCGACGCCGTGGTGCTGGCGTGTCTGCACAGCGGCACCCGGCTGGAGCTGGCGATGAGCGAGGACGCGCTGACCGGCTTTCTCGCCTGGCTGGAGGCCGCCCCGCCGGGGCAGCGGGTCAACGTGGCGTGACATCGCGTACCGCGACGTAAAAGGTTGCTGAAGAGCGCGCCCGGGAGGCTGGGCGCGTTTTGTTATGCCCGTTGTTATGCCCGGATCTGCTCCTGGGCCAGCACCGCCGCCTGCACCCGGCTGCGCAGCCCCAGCTTGCCCAGCACCCTGCTGACGTGGGTCTTCACGGTGGCCTCCGCCATGGTGAGGTGGTCGGCGATCTCGGCGTTGGACAGGCCCTGGCCCAGCGCGCCCAGCACCTCGCGTTCGCGCGGGGTGAGGGAGGCGAGCGCCGCCGGGTCGGCGGTCGGGGCCACCGGCGCGGACTGCGGGCGGGCGAACTCGGCGATCAGACGGCGGGTCACGGCCGGGGCGATCATGCCCTCGCCGCGGGCCACCGTCCGTACGGCCTCCAGCAGACCGGCCGCGTCGCTGTCCTTGAGGAGAAAGCCCGCGGCCCCGGCGCGCAGGGCGCCGAAGACATACTCGTCGAGGTCGAAGGTGGTCAGGATCAGCACATCGGCCAGCTGTTCGGCGACGATCTCCCGAGTGGCCGAAACTCCGTCCAGACGCGGCATCTGAATGTCCATCAGCACCAGGTCGGGGCGCAGCTCGCGGGCCAGGCGTACGGCATGCTCGCCGTCGGCCGCCTCCGCGACCACCTCCATGTCCGGCGCGGACCGCAGGATGAGCACCAGCCCGGCCCGTACGGCCAGCTGATCCTCGGCGACCACCACCCGGATCCTCGTCGGCCCCGCCTTGTCCACCCCGTCGTACTGGTCCTTCACCGTGTCATGGCTCCTTTGCCGTCGAGTGGCAGCACCGCTCGCACCCGCCACACCGCGCCGGACGGCCCGGTGTGCGGGCCCGCTTCCAGGGTGCCGCCGAGCAGGGACACGCGTTCGCGCATCCCGATGAGGCCCATACCTGAGCCGGGCGCGCGGGGGCCGGGGTGGGTGTCGCCGGGGCGGGTGTCGTACGGGCTGGTGACGCCGACCTCCAGGACGCCGCCCGCCAGCTCGCCGCCCTTCGGGGGTTCGTCGGCGTGCTGGGCGAGGCGTACGGTCACCTCGCCGGGCGCCGCGTGCTTGAGGGTGTTGGTCAGGGACTCCTGGACGATGCGGTACGCGGCCAGCTCGACCGGGGTGGGAAGCGCGGCGCCGCCCGGCGGGCGGTCGTCGCACAGCGTGAACTTGAGCCCGCTGACGGAGGTGGCGTCCGAGCGGGCGCGCTCGACCAGTGCGTCGAGCGCGTCGAGGGTGGGCGCCGCGGTGGGCTCAGGCTCCCCGTCGGCGTCGCGCAACAGCTCGATGAGGCGGCGCATTTCGGCCAGGCCCAGCACGCTGTTCTCCCGGATGACGGTGAGCGCCTGATCGGTCGCGGCGGTGTCGCCCAGGGACAGCGCGGCGGTGGAGTGGATGGCGATGGCCGACAGATGCCCGGCGACCCGGTCGTGCAGCTCACGGGCCATCCGGCCGCGCTCGGCCACCACGGCCTCCCGCCGGTCCAACTCGGCGAGCAGGGCCGTCCGCTCGGCCTCAAGACGGGCGGCCTCGGCGGCCTCCTGGTGGTTGCGTACGATCGCCCCGGTGCCGGCCGGGGCGAAGGTGAGCAGGGCGGTGACCAGGCCGATGAACAGCGACTCGGGGGTGCGCAGCAGCGCCAGCGGTACGACCGTGGCGACCACGGTGGTCGCCACGCACGCGGGCGGCAGCCGCCGGGCCAGGGAGGCCGGTCCGTAGAGCACCGCCGCGTACACCAGGTCCGTGTACATCAGGACGGTCGCGATGAGCGAGCCGCCGCACAGGTCCACGGCGAGCGCGGCGGTGCCGAGCGCCAGGGCGGTGCCCGGGGCCGCGCGGCGCAGCAGTTCGGCGAGTGCCATGGCGACCAGCGCGGTGACCGTCGACCACTGGGGCAGCGTGACGGGCGACAGCTCGCCCAGATACACCCCGCCGCGCAGCCCGAGCCCCATCAGCAGCAGTCCGCCGAGGAGTCCGCCCACCGCGATGGCGACGTCGACGCGGTGCGGCGGCGGCAGTCTGGGCGGCATGGGTCCATCACAACACGCGGTCGCCTGACCTGCCTCCGCTTCCGGACGAGTCCGGGGGCGCGCGGCGTACATCGAAGGATGCAGTCCGGTCTCGTCGCCGCCGACGACGCGGCGGCCAGGATCGCGCGGGACGGTAGGGGGACAGGCAGGAGAAGGGAGAACGGGCCGTGATCGTGGGACTGATCGTTGCCAGCGAGGTCGGCTTCTGGGTGGTGCTGCTCGGCGGCCTGTGTGTGCGGTACGTGCTGCGGAAGCCACGGGCCGGGGCGGCGCTGCTGGCCTGTGTGCCGCTGCTGGACGTGGTGCTGCTGGCCGCGACCGTGATCGACCTGCGCCGGGGCGCCGAGCCGTCGACCGCGCATGGGCTGGCCGCGGTCTACCTCGGCTTCTCCATCGCGTACGGGCACTACATGATCAATTGGGCGGACGGGCGCTTCGCCCACCGGTTCGCGGGCGGGCCGCCTCCGGTCAAGCCGCCCAAGTACGGCGCGGCGCGGGTGCGGCACGAGTGGCGGCTGTGGCGGATGACGCTGATCGCCGCGGTGATCGCGGTGGCCGTGCTGCAGCTGTGCGTCTGGCTGATCGGCGACGGGGACCGCAGCGAACCGATGGTGGCGTGGCAGCTGCAGATGGCGCGCGTCGCGGGCATCCATCTGCTGGTCGCCGTCGGCTACACCGTCTGGCCCCCGAAGGAGAAGAAGCGAGCAGACGAGGGGGATGGGGACCGGGGCCGGCCCCGGTCCCTCACCAAGTCCTGATCAGCGGTTCTCGCCGGGCACCCACAGCACGTCCCCGACCTCCTTGTTGGCCGTCCTGGCCAGGATGAACAGCAGGTCGGAGAGGCGGTTGAGATAGGTGGCGGTGAGCGGATTCATGGACTCCGCGTACTCGTCGAACGCCGCCCAGGTGGAGCGCTCGGCCCGGCGTACGACGGTGCACGCCTGGTGCAGCAGGGCCGCACCTGGCGTGCCGCCGGGGAGGATGAAGCTGCGCAGCTTCTCCAGACCTTCGAGGAAGAGGTCGCAGTCCGCCTCCAACTGGTCGATATAGCTCTGCTCGACGCGCAGCGGCGGATGTGCGGGGTTCTCGACCACCGGGGTGGACAGGTCCGCGCCCACGTCGAACAGGTCGTTCTGGACGCGGACCAGTACGTCGACGACCTCCGGGGGCAGCGCCCCCAGCGCGATGGCCACCCCGATCGCGGCGTTCGCCTCGTTCGCGTCGGCGTACGCGGCGATCCGCGGGTCGGTCTTGGCGGTGCGGCTCATATCGCCGAGGGCCGTGGTGCCCTTGTCCCCGGTGCGCGTATAGATGCGGGTGAGTCTGACCATGGACCCGAGCCTACGCGCGGGGGGACGGAGAACAGGCGCTACGCCCCAGCCTTGCGGAACACCCGGGTGCCGACCGTCATGGACACCGCGCACAGGGCGAGTCCGACCAGCGCGCCGAGGCCGACGGTGTCCCAGGCGTAGTCCCCGACATACGCGGCGCGCACCGCGTCCACCAGGTAGCGGAACGGGACGCAGCGCGAGACGACGTCCAGCCAGCCCGGCGCCAGGGCCATCGGCAGCAGGACGCCGGAGAGCAGCATCGCGGGCATGTTGACGGTGCTGATGACCGGGGCGAAGCCCTGTGGGCTGTCGACCCGCATGGCCAAGGCGTACGACAGCGAGGCCAGCGAGATGGTGAGCAGGCCGACGAAGACGAAGCCCACGACCACCCCGAGCACCGGAGCGCGCAGCCCCAGGGCGACGCCGGCGATCACCAGGACGAGCGACTGGACCAGCAGCAGGACCACGTCCTTGAGCGCCCGGCCCAGCAGCAGGGCGAGCCGGCTGACCGGGGTGACCCGCATCCGCTCGATCACCCCGAACTGCTTCTCGACGAGGATGCCGAAGCCCGCGAACGCGGCGCTGAACAGGCCGAGTTGGATGAGCAGTCCGGGGACCAGCGTCTGCCATGAGTCGCCCTCGCCGCCGAGCGGGACGTCGTGCAGCAGCGGGCCGAAGAAGACGAGGTAGAACATGGGCTGCAGCAGCCCGAAGACCACGCCGACCTTGGAGTTCAGGGCCTGGCGCAGATAGCGGCCGAAGATCAGGCCGGTGTCGGAGAGCAGGTTGGACACGGCGTAAGGCTCCTGGGGGTGCTAGACGGCGAGCGGGGCGGTGTCGGTGTCGGGCTGTGCGGCGCCGCGCCCGGTGATGGCGATGAAGGCGTCCTGGAGGGTGGCGTCGGGCGACCCGCCGTACTCGGCCTTGAGGGCGGCGGCGGTGCCCTCGGCGACCACCGTTCCCTTGTCGACGATGACGAGCCGGTCGGCGAGCGCTTCGGCCTCGTCGAGGTAGTGGGTGGTCAGGAAGATCGTCATGGCGTGGTCCCCGCGCAGTCGGCGGATCAGGTCCCACAGGTCGGCGCGGCTGCCCGGGTCGAGCCCGGTGGACGGCTCGTCGAGGAAGAGGACCGCCGGGCGGTGGGTGAGCCCCATGGCGATGTCGAGGCGGCGCCGCTGGCCGCCGGACAGGGCGCCGCATGTGCGGTCGAGCAGCTTGGTGAGGCCGAGTTCGGCGGCCAGTTCCTCGGCGCGGGCGGCGGCCTCCGCCTTGCCGAGCCGGTACAGCCGTCCCTGGGTGACGAGTTCTTCGCGGACGGAGACGGACGGGTCGACGCCGCCGGACTGGGCGACGTACCCGATCTTCCGGCGCACCCCCGCCGGGTCGCGGACGAGGTCGCAGCCGGCGACGGTCGCGGCCCCGCCGGTGGGCGGGAGGAGCGTGGTGAGCATGCGCAGGGTCGTGGTCTTGCCCGCGCCGTTGGGGCCGAGGAAGCCCAGGATCTCGCCCGGTCGGACGGTGAGGTCTATACCGCGGACGGCCTCGACGGGGCCGTGCTTGGTCTGGAAGGTCCGGGCGAGCCCGGCCGTGCTGATGACAGGCATGCGGATAGAAAAGCAGGGACACTTAAATTTTGCAACGACCCCAAAAATGCATGGACCCCATCGAAGCTAGGATGGGGGCATGGCGGAAGGGCTCAGGGAGCGGAAGAAGCGGCAGACCAGGCAGCACATCTCGGACATGGCCACCGCGCTCTTTCTGGAGCACGGCTTCGACGCGGTCACCATCGCAGCGGTCGCCGAGGTCGCGGACGTCTCGGTCAACACCGTCTACAACTACTTCCCCGCCAAGGAAGACCTCCTCTTCGACCGCGAGGAAGAGGTCGTCGAGCGCCCTTCGCTGCTCGTACGGGAGCGCGCGGAGGGCACCTCGGCGGTCCGGGCAGTGCTGGCCCGGCTGCGCCAGGACGTCGCGGAGCGGAACCCGTACGCCGGGATGGACCCGGGCTATGCGCGCTTCATGCGGGTCGTCCAGGAGTCGCCGACGCTGATGGCCCGGGTGCTGCGGATGCAGGGCCGGACCGTCGACCGGCTGGCCGCCACCCTGCGCGAGGAGACGGGGGCCGCCCCGGACGACCCGACACCCGAGTTCATCGCCCACCAGGTCATTGGCGCGCAGAACGCCGTGCACCGCAGCATCGCGCGCTGCCACGCCGCGGGCGGCGCCCCGGAGCAGACCTCCGCGGAGGTGCTGCGCCAGATCGACGTCATGGAGTCGCTGCTCAGTGATCGCGTGCTCAACTATGCGGCGAAGAACACACCGTGACGCGCCTTACTAGGGGCTGCCAGGAGACGTGAACGGGCGTTAAGGTCCGGCCATTGGCGTCAGTTACGCAACGTACGAAAGGACGTGAACGTGGCCAGGAAGCTCGCGGTCATCGGGGCCGGACTCATGGGATCCGGCATCGCGCAGGTCTCCGCCCAGGCGGGCTGGGACGTCGTGCTCCGTGATGTGACCGATGAGGCGCTGCGCCGCGGCACGGACGGGATCCGCGCCTCGTACGACAAGTTCGTCGCCAAGGGCAAGCTGGACGCCGAGGCCGCCGAACAGGCCCTGGCGCGCATCACCACCACGACCGAGCTGGACGCCGCCGCCGACGCGGATGTCGTCGTGGAGGCCGTCTTCGAGCGGATCGAGGTCAAGCGGGAGATCTTCCGCACCCTCGACGGCCTGGTCAAGGACGAGACGATTCTCGCCTCCAACACCTCGGCCATCCCCATCACCAAGATCGCGGCGGCCACCGAGCGCCCCGAGCGGGTCGTGGGCACCCACTTCTTCTCGCCCGTGCCGATGATGCAGCTGTGCGAGCTGGTGCGCGGATACAAGACCAGCGACGAAACCCTCGCCGCCGCACGGGAGTTCGCCGAGAGCGTCGGCAAGACCTGTATCGTCGTCAACCGCGACGTCGCGGGGTTCGTCACCACCCGTCTGATCTCCGCGCTCGTCGTCGAGGCGGCCAAGCTGTACGAGTCCGGGGTGGCCACGGCCGAGGACATCGACACCGCGTGCAAGCTGGGCTTCGGCCATGCGATGGGACCCCTCGCGACGGCCGACCTGACCGGTGTGGACATCCTGCTGCACGCCACGGAGAACATCTACACCGAGTCCCAGGACGAGAAGTTCGCGCCGCCGGAGGTCATGCGCCGCATGGTCGACGCCGGTGACATCGGACGGAAGAGCGGCGGCGGGTTCTACCGCTACTGACGGGTTCCCGCCTGCGAGTCCTGCGCCTGTTGTGCATCTCAAACGCAATCAGGGGCAGGTGCACCCTTGCGGGTGAATTCGGTATCGGTTCGCTTACAAGCGGCAACTTCACCGCATGAGACACAGTCAATTCGATAGACCAGATTGACTCATGGGAGACAGGGGGCCATCCCGGCGACAGCCGGGGGAGCACCGCATAGGGGAGCGCATATGCACATCAGGGGCGACCACGCCGAGCTCGCCGTCGGGGGCCGACTCGACGTCCGGAGCGCGGCGGACGCCCGTACGGCCTTGCACACCGCCCTGGAATCCGGCGGCGGGGACCTCGTACTCGACCTGACCGAGCTCGACTCCTGGGACGCCACCGGGCTCGGCGTGATCATGGGGGCGCACCGGAAGGCCGGCCGGGCGGGCCGGCGGCTGGTGCTGCGCGGGGTGCCGCCCCAGATGCAGCGGCTGCTGGTGGCCACCCGGCTGCACCGGATCCTGGCCATCGAGGGCGGGCTCGAAGCGGAGTCGCTGCCGCGGGTGTGAGTGTCGGCGCGGGTGTCCGGGGCGGCGGGTGTTCGGGGCGGCGCGAGCGGGCTCCACATCGGTGGATACTGTGTGGAGATCTAGGGTTCGGTAGGCGTGCGGACGGGCGGGAAGCTTGGACAGTACGCCACGCATCTGGGGGGCTTTGACCATGGATCCGACGAACCGCGGACCCGAAGAGCACGGCCGTGACACCCCGACCCCGCACCCGGCGGAGAGCGGAAGCCCCGTGCCCGCGCCCGTGCGCACGGTCCAGTTGGTCTCCGGCGACCACCTGCTGACGATCAACCCGGTCGACGGCAGCGAGATAGAGCCCTGCCCGCCCGGCCGGCGGCCCGCCCACCCCGAGCGCCGCGGGCCCGACGACCGCGCCGAGCTGCGCCGGGCCGCCGCCCCGCCGCTGCCCGCGGGGGCGGTGGCCTTCGAGGTGCCGATGCTGGAGCGCGAGGACG
>NZ_JBSFMM010000142.1:0-28696 GCF_053599555.1 Streptomyces sp. NPDC000941 | reverse complement strand
GGTTTTTCGCGCCTTCCGGCGTGTCCACTACTTTAGCGGATTTCCTCCGAGGCTCATAATCGAGCCTCCCGACCGAATTCCGGGCACGCCGAAATTCATCCCGATGAGGGGCCGTGCAGTAGTGGTTTGCGCCGATGTGGCGCGAGCGGCTGTCCTAGAACCTGTACTGCTCTGTGACAACCCGGAGAACTGTACACGACGCTTCGGGGACCATCAACCACGTGGTCTTGGGTACCGGAGGGGCGTATGGTCTGAGGCCATGACGAACCATGCGTTGCGCACTCACCAGTGGTGGCCCGCCTGACCGGCGGCCCACTATCGCGCATCGCATCCACACGGCCGCCGCTCCGGCGGCCGTTTGTGCGTCTCCCTCCCGCACAAGCCGGTCCAGCCGGTCCGCGGCGGTCCCGACTACGGCGGGAGACGGCACGGACATGCCACAGCCATACGCACCACAGCCGCGGATCTTCAGTGGGATCCAGCCCACGGGCCATCTGACACTCGGGAACTACCTCGGGGCCGTACGGCGGTGGGTCCAGGAGGACCAGCACAATGCCGACGCCGTCTTCTGCGTCGTCGATCTGCACGCCCTCACCGTGGAGCACGACCCGGCCCGGATGCGGCGGCTCACCCGGCAGGCGGCCACGCTGATGCTGGCAGCCGGGCTCGACCCGGACCGCTGCACGGTGTTTGTGCAGAGCCATGTGGACGAGCACGCGCGGCTGTCGTATCTGATGGAGTGCACCGCCGCGGACGGTGAGATGCGGCGCATGATCCAGTACAAGGAGAAGGCCGCGCGGGAGCAGGCACGGGGCCGGAGCGTGCGGCTGTCGCTGCTCACCTACCCGGCGCTGATGGCCGCCGACATCCTCGCGTACGGCACGGACGAGGTGCCGGTCGGGGATGACCAGGCGCAGCATGTGGAACTGGCCCGGACGCTGGCCCAGCGGTTCAACCAGCGGTACGGGCCGGTCTTCACCGTGCCCAGGATGACGCGGCCGCCGGTCGCCGCCCGCGTGATGAATCTGCAGGACCCGACCTCGAAGATGGGCAAGTCGCACGCCGAGGCTGCGGGCATCGTCTATCTGCTCGACGAGGAGGACGCGGTCCGTAAGAAGGTGATGCGGGCGGTGACGGACAGCGGGAGCGAGGTCGCGTACGACCGGGAGGCACAGCCCGGGGTGGCCAATCTGCTGGATGTGCTCGCGGCCTGTACCGGCGGCGGGACGCCGGAGGAGCTGGCCGGTGCGTACTCCTCGTACGGGGCGCTGAAGAAGGACACGGCCGAGGCGGTGGTGGAGGTGCTGCGGCCGATCCGGGCCCGGCACGCGGAGCTGTGCGCCGACCCGTCGTATGTGGACGGAGTGCTGCGGGCGGGGGCGGAGCGGGCGCGGGGGCTGGCCCGGCCGCGGGTGAACGCCGCCTACGAGGCGGTGGGGCTGCTGCCGCCCGGCTGAGCCCCGCCGGGCCCGCCGGGTCGGCTCCTTTCTGCCTCGTCCTGTCCCCGTCCCTGGCCGTGGCCGCCCCGGTAACCCCGTCAGCCGTTGCCGGAGGCGAGCTCGCGGCTGCGGTCGCGGGCCGCCTCCAGGGCGGCGATCAGCGCGGCGCGCACGCCGTGGCTCTCCAGTTCGCGGATGGCGCTGATGGTGGTGCCGGCCGGGGAGGTCACCGCCTCGCGCAGCTTGACCGGGTGCTCTCCGCTGTCGCGGAGCATCACGGCCGCGCCGATCGCCGCCTGGACGATCAGGTCGTGGGCCTTGTCGCGGGGCAGGCCCAGCAGGATGCCCGCGTCGGTCATGGCCTCGACGAGGAAGTAGAAGTACGCGGGGCCTGAGCCGGAGAGCGCGGTCGCGGCGTCCTGCTGGGTCTCGGGGACACGCAGGGTCTTGCCGACACCGCCGAAGATCGCCTCCGCGTGTGCCAGATGCTCTTCGGTGGCGTGGCTGCCGGCCGAGATGACCGACATGGCCTCGTCGACCAGGGCCGGGGTGTTCGTCATGACCCGGACGACCGGGGTGCCGGCGGCCAGGCGCGCCTCGAAGAAGGCGGTCGGGATGCCCGCCGCGCCGGAGATCACCAGCCGGTCGACGGGGACGTGCGGGGCGAGCTCGTCGAGCAGGGCGCCCATGTCCTGGGGCTTGACGGTGAGGATGAGGGTGTCGGCGATCTTGGCGGCATCGGCGTTGGAGACGGCCTCGACGCCGTGGCGGGCCCGGAGCTCTGCGGCGCGCTCCGGGCGGCGGGCCGTGACCAGCAGGTCGGACGGGGACCAGCCGCTGCGGATCATTCCGCTGAGGAGCGCTTCGCCGATCTTGCCCGTACCGAGCACGGCGACCTTCTCCGTCGCCCTCTCTGTCGCCCTCTCCGTCACCTTCTCTGTCGCCTTCTCCGTCGCCTTCTCCGTCATGGTGCGGCTCACCTCGTGGATTGCGGTGTTGCGTACGGAGCCATCGTCGCACCGGGGGCGGGGTAGATGTGTGAAGCGTCCAGGTGGCGGTACGGGGCCCGGCGCGTCGAGGGGGCGCGTCCGCGCGGGCGTCCGCCGGGGCAATCGGAGCTGATCGCTCCCGTTAGATGACTCCGCGTTCACAGTTCGGTTACATAGCGACTTGCAAATTGTCACGACCCTTTGGACATAATGGAGTTCGGTGTCCAACTCGTGACCAGAGGGGGGGCGATGGTGGGGACCATCAGGCATACCGGCCGATTGCTGTTTGCCGTTGTGTCTGTGTTGCTCTCCCTCTTCATCGCCGCCGACTGCGCATCTGCGCAGGCCACCCACCCTCGGATCGTGGCCACCGCATCCGTGGCCGAGTCCCGGCCGGCCGTCAAGGTCACCGCGTCCGCGCATCACGACGCCGGGGCCGACGACTGCCAGGGGCTCCGCGGAGCCCGGGCACCCCTCACCGCACCCACCACCACCGGCAAACCCGGATGTGTGTGCGGTTGCGACGCCGGACGGCTCGAGCCGCGTACCATGGCCGTCGCGCCTCTCACGGGACGGCAGGCCGTCCCGGTGTCGAGATCCGGCGAGCTGCCGGTCTCCCTCCAGATCATCCGCTGCTGAGAGGCAGCCCGCCCCGCCGCAGTGTCGCGGCCGGTTCATCACGCTCCCTCTCAGGTGAGCAGCAGCTCTAGAAGTCCACAGGCTCAGCAGCCCAAGGGCTCAGAAGTCCACAGGCTCAGCAGCAGCTCCTCAGCCAGCGAACTCATCAGCCCTGACCGATTCCATCGATCCCGACTGACGCAGCGCTACGCCGCGCCCCCGCCTGCCCCTGTTTTGCCGGTGCCGGGGCGCACTGGAGGCAACCCTCATGCCATTGCAGAAGACTCTCCTCAACCGATTCCGCGGAGCGGGCGGCGCCGACGGCTCCTCCGCCCGTGCCGGCACCTTCCGTGCCGACTTCACCGCATCACTCGTCGTCTTCCTCGTCGCCGTGCCCTTGTGCGTGGGCGTGGCGGTCGCCTCGGGGGTCCCGGCCGAGCTCGGCCTGATCACCGGCATCGTCGGCGGCCTGGTCACCGGCTTTCTGCCGGGCAGCAGTCTGCAGGTCAGCGGGCCGGCGGCCGGTCTGACCGTGCTCGTGTACGAGGCGGTGGCGGAATACGGCCTCGCGGCCCTCGGCGTCCTGGTCCTCATGTCCGGGGTGCTCCAGCTGGCGATGGGCGTGCTGCGCCTGGGGCGCTGGTTCCGCGCAATCTCCGTCGCGGTCGTCCAGGGCATGCTCGCGGGCATCGGCCTCGTACTGATCGCCGGGCAGCTGTACGCGCTCGCCGACGTCAAGGCACCGAGCAGCGGCCTGGGCAAGCTGGGCGGGCTGCCCGGTCTGATCGCCGATGTGGCCGGGTCGGACACCGCGATGAAGGCGGTGGCCGTCGGCGTGGGGACGATCGCGGTGCTGGTGCTGTGGCCGCGCTGGAAGCGGGGCGCGCGGGTGCTGCCCGCTCCGCTGGCGGCGGTCGCACTGGCCACGCTGGCCACGGTGGGGATGGACCTGCCCGTCGCGCGGGTCGAGGTGCAGGGCCTGCTGGACGCCGTGCAGCCGCCCGGCGGCAGTGAATTCGCGCAGCTCGCGGAGATCGGCGTGATCGGGACCGTGCTCGCCTTCACGCTGATCGCCTCGGCCGAGAGCCTGTTCTCCGCGGCGGCCGTGGACCGGCTGCACGACGGCCCGCGGACCGACTACGACAAGGAGCTCATCGCGCAGGGCGCGGGCAACGCGCTGTGCGGCGCGCTGGGCGCCCTGCCGATGACCGCGGTGATCGTACGGAGCGCCGCCAATGTGCAGGCGGGCGCCAAGACGAAGGCCTCGCGGGTGCTGCACGGCGTGTGGCTGCTGGTCTTCGCGGTGCTTTTCCCCTCGGCGCTGGGCGTCATCCCGGTGGCCGCGCTGGCCGGTGTGCTGGTGCACGCGGGCTGGAAGCTGATCCCGACCAAGGACCTGGTCCCGCTGTGGCGTGCGCACCGCGGCGAGGCGGTGGTGCTGGTGGTGACCGCGGGCGCGATCGTGGTGACCAATATGTTCGAGGGCGTGATCATCGGTCTGCTGATGGCGGTCGCCAAGTCGGCCTGGGAGACCTCGCATGTGCATGTCGAGGTGACGGGGCTGGAGGTGACCGGGCTGAAGGACGCGCCGGAGGAGGACCGCCCCGTACGCGCACGGGTGCTGGGCAACGCCACCTTCCTGCGGCTGCCCAAGCTGCTCGACGAGCTGGAGGCGCTGCCCCGCGAGCGCGAGGTGCGGCTGGATCTGAGCGGGCTGCGGCATGTGGACCACGCATGCGAGATGGCGCTGGCCACGTGGGCCGAGCGGCACAACGCGGTGGTCAGCCGGGACAGCACCGACGATGCCAACGGTGCTGCCGATGCCGACGCTGCTGCCGATACCGCCGATGAGCGGGCTCTGGCTTAGGCGCGCATCGCCGTAACAACAGGTGTAACAACAGGTGTGCGGGTCCTCGGCGTCATGGACGCCGGGGACCCGCACCGCGTGGTCTCCGTCCCCCGGTCACTCGATCGCGTGCGTCCGCTTCTCCAGCGCCTCGATGGAGAGCCGGGCCTGCGTCAGTTCGTCGAGGCTCCGGCGGTGCAACTCCAGGTTGTCCTCCATCAGCTTCGCGTACTTCAGCGCCAACTGCTTGTACTGCTCCTCGCGCGCGCTCAGCATCCGGGCCCGCCATGTGACGGCGATCTGCCAGACGACCACGATCAGGAGCAGGAAAGTTCCGCCTGCGCCGACCACTCCTGCGGCTTCGCCGTTCATTCGGCTGTCCTGTCTCCTTGAGAGCTTCCTGTCCATCACGCTGGCAGCCGCCGTAGCGCGCGTCAAAGCGAATCGGCCCATTTCCGGGGTAGTTGGGGGAGTGTCAGGGACTTCTCAGGGTTCCCCCCGACGTCCTGCCCATGTCCTGCCCATGTCCTGCCGATGCCCGATCGAGGCCGTTCGTTGCCCGGGATCGGCCTGCCGCCCATGCGACCCGCCCTTTAGGCTGAGGCAGCTTCACACCTTCACATCTATGTACACGCACATGCCGTGCCGACAGGCACTCGGGGAGGGGTTGCGGTGCCGCTGAGCGCCGGTGATCCGAAGACCATGGGCGACTACCGGCTGCTGGACCGGCTCGGTTCCGGCGGGATGGGCGTCGTCTATCTGGCACGTTCGGCCTCGGGCCGACAGGTCGCGGTCAAGGTGGTGCACGCGCAGTTCGCCGAGGACGAGGAGTTCCGGACCCGCTTCCGGCAGGAGGTCGCGGCGGCCCGGCGGGTGAGCGGCGCTTTCACCGCGCCCGTCGTGGACGCCGACCCGGACGCCGAACGCCCCTGGATGGCGACCCTGTACGTACCCGGGCCGACGCTCTCCGAGCGGCTGACCGAACACGGCCCGCTGGACGCGGCCGAGCTGCGGCAGCTGGCGCTGGGCCTGGCCGAGGCGCTGCACGACATCCACCGGGTGGGTGTGGTCCACCGCGACCTCAAGCCCGCCAATGTGCTGATGGCCGACGACGGCCCGCGCGTCATCGACTTCGGGATCTCCCGGGCGGCTGACAACCAGGCGCTGACGGTGACCGGTCGAGTCATGGGGACGCCCCCTTTCATGTCGCCCGAGCAGCTGAGCAGACCCCGTGAGGTGACCGGGGCCTCGGACGTCTTCTCGCTCGGCGCGCTGCTGGTGTACGCGGCGACCGGCAAGGGGCCCTTCGACGGCGAGAGCCCGTATCTCACCGCGTATCAGGTGGTGCACGAGCCGCCCGCGCTGAGCGAGATCGCACAGCCGTTGCGCGGCATCGTCGAGCGCTGTCTGGCCAAGGCCGCTGACGACCGGCCCGGCATCGCCGAACTGGTGCGGCTGCTGGACAAACTGCCGGCCAAGGGCACGGTTCGTACGGACGGGGACGGGTCGGGTACTGGTTCGGGTAACGGTGGCTCGGGCAACGGCTCGGGTGACGGCTCCGGCAAAGACAAGAAGAAGAGCGAGAGGAAGAGCGCCGGGAAAGCGGGTGCGGATCAGGGCACTTGGCCGACCTGGGGCGGGGTCCGACAGCGCCGCCCGGTCCTCGCCGCCGTGGTCGCCGTCGCGGCGCTGGCCCTGGGCGGCGGCGCCTTCGCGCTGTACTCGCCCGGCGACGACGGCGGCAGTGGGGTCCGTACGAGCGGCCCGTCGACCGACACACCTCGGGCGATCCCGCTCCCTCAGGGCTGGCGGCCGTGGCAGCTGTCGCTCACCCGAGCCACCAAAGAGTTGGGCCCGGGGCACGAGTTGGTGGATGTCAGCGGCGATGTCACCCCGCACTGCGCACAGCAGGAAACCAAGCTCTACTGCGGCGGCGACGGCTTCCCGACGGCCCGCGTCGACGCCCTGACGGGGCACCTCGACTGGAGTGCCGACGCGCTGGTCAAGCGCGACATCGGGATGAACGATTCGGACCCGGTCGGGGTGCACGGCGGGCTGGTCTTCGTCCAGAACTCCCCGTCGGACACGACTGCCGAGCTCATCGCCCTGGACGCGGACTCAGGCGACAAGAAGTGGGCCGAGCCGATCAGTACGGGCCTCGACTCGGCCCTCTTCGACGACATGGTCATCTCCAGCGGCCCCGACGACCAGTCCCTGATCGCCCGGGACGGGGCGACCGGCGAGACCCGGTGGACGTACCGGGTCCCCAAGGGGCAGGAGTGCTCGCCCGTCACGTACGGGGACGTGCCGTTCGGCCTGTGCTGGGACAGCGACGAGGAAGCGGTCCTGTGGTCGACCATCGTGCGGCTCGACAAGCGCGATGGGTCCGCCACCAAGCTGGCCCGGCTGAAGGACACCGAGGACGGGCTGGGGCTCGACGGCGACGACCTGCTGATCCTCCCGATGGTGACCGACGGCGACAACGGTGCGTACCGCTACCTCCTCCGGCTGAACATCCGCACCGGTGAGCAGCGCCGGGTCCCGCTCCCGAAGTACGCACAGGGCATGGGGGCCTTCGTCGACGGCCGGCTCTTCTTCGTCCAGGAGAGCGGCCGGGTCACCACGGTGGACGTGGACAGCGGCAAGCAGCTGTGGAGCCGGCAGACGACAGTGGAGCGGCTGGGCATGCCGATCGTCTCGGCCGCCGAGGACACGGTGTATCTGTGCAGCGGCAGCGGACGGCTGCTGGCGCTGCACCTGCGGACGGGCGAGGAGCTGTGGCAGACCGCGCCGCACAGCAGTTACAGCGGCTCGGGCGGCGGCATGGAATCGTCCCAGGTGCTGCGGGTGGACGGTTCGATCGTGGGGGTGGCGAGCGACGCGACGCTCTTCTCAATCGACCCGCGCCACCCGGACGCCAAGCCCGTGGATGCCAAGACCCCAGGTGCCAAGAGCTCGGGCACGAAGCGTGCGAGTTCCGGTACGGCGACCAAGTCCGCGAAGCCCACGCCACCCCCGACCGCGGAGCGCTGACGGCCCGGGTCCGGCCGGACCAGTCGGACCGGCCGGACCAGTCGCTTCAGCCGTATGCGGTCAGCCGGCGCATTCGACGGTGATGAACCCGTCGCTGCCGGTCTTCACATACGCGTCGGAGACGTACTGCCCCGGCGCGATGCTGTCCCAGATGTCCGTCGTGCCGTACGGGCCCGAGATCTTCTGCCCGCGGCGCTGACAGCGGATCGGGACACGGGTGTTGTACGGCAGCACCTTGATCAGCTTGCTGGTGGTGCTGGGGCCGCTGCGGACGTTCACCTGGTAGCCGGGTGCGATCGGATAGGTGACCGTCGTCGCCTCAACCGTCCCCACCTCGACCGTCTCTGCCTCAACGGCCGTCTCTGCGTCGGTTGTCCCCACGGTCTCTTCCATGGCTATTGGCCCTCCCCCGTCGAACTTCATTCCGAAGTTGTGTACATCTTGTGCACATGTCGCGTTACGTGACACGACCAGCGGAGGCTAACAGGGCTCGCACGTGTCATCGACTAGGCTCGCCGAGTCGCGACTGCGGCCGAATTCACGGGGGTGGGGAATGCCGCCGGTGCGCAGAGCCGGGACAGGCCCGGAAGCGGAGGATCCGGAGTACGCCGGTCAGTACCGGCTCGAGGCGCGCCTCGGCTCCGGCGGCATGGGCGTGGTGCACCTGGCGCGCTCGGCCTCGGGCCGGCGCCTCGCGGTGAAGGTCGTCCACGCGGAGTTCGCCGAAGACCCCGAGTTCCGGGCGCGGTTCCGGCAGGAGGTGGCGGCCGCCCGGCGGGTCAGCGGGGCGTTCACCGCGCCCGTCGTGGACGCCGACCCCGGCGGTGAGCGGCCTTGGATGGCCACCCTCTACATCCCCGGCCCCACGCTCGCCGAACACGTCAAGCGGAACGGCCCGCTGCCGACCGAGGACATGGTCCGGCTGGCCGCCGGACTCGCCGAGGCGCTGCGCGACATCCACCGCGCGGGGGTGGTGCACCGCGATCTGAAGCCGAGCAATGTGCTGCTCGCCGCGGATGGGCCGAAGGTCATCGACTTCGGCATCTCGCGGCCGTCCGACAGCGAACTGCGTACGGAGACGGGGAAGCTGATCGGCACGCCGCCGTTCATGGCGCCCGAGCAGTTCCAGCGGCCACGCCATGTGGGGCCCGCGGCCGATGTGTTCGCACTGGGGTCGGTGCTGGTGCACGCGGCGACCGGGCGCGGGCCCTTCGAGTCCGAGAGCCCGTACATCGTGGCGTACCAGGTCGTGCACGACGAGGCGGATCTGGCGGGCGTACCGCGCGAGCTGCTGCCCCTCGTACAGCGCTGCCTGGCCAAGGACCCCGCCGAACGCCCCACGCCCGACGCGCTGATGACGGTCCTGCGCGCCATCGGCGGCCCCCATCCGCCCGCCCTGCGCGGCCCGCTCCCCCGCGTACCCGCCCAGCGGGGGCGCGGTACGGGGCCGCTGTGGGGCGATGACGACGGCGGCAGCGTGACGGACGCCGAAAGCGATACGGACGCCGAAATCGGTGCGGATACCGAGACCGGTGCGGATACCGAGACCGGTACGGGCGCCGAGACCGGTACGGGCACCGATGCACGCGCCGATGCGGGTACGGACGCCGAGACCGGTACGGGGGTCCCCGCCGGCGGTACGGAGTCCGTCGCCGATGACGCCGTGCCTGGTGGCTCAGTGCCCGATGACGCCGTGCCCGATGACGCCGTGACCTCCACAGGCCGGGACGCCGACACACGGATCAGGGCGGGCTCGGCGGGCTCGGCCGGCTCGCCGGACTCGGTGCGCTCGGCCGCGGCAGATCGGCGGCACAAGACGGCGCGGCGGCGGTGGATCACGCTCGGGGTGCTGGCCGCCGTGATGCTCGGCGCGGGCACGGTCTGGGCGCTACAGCGGGGCAACGACGGGCAGCGCTCGGCGCACCAGCAGCCGGGCGGCACCACGAAGGCGGCGGCCTGGCGGCCGTGGAAGGGCACGCTGCCCGCCGACGGCTCCGGTGGCGCGCAAGGCGATGGCACCCGGGCGGCGTTCTGCTCGTACGGGGGCGGCGCGCTGTACTGCGCCGGGCGCGGTATCGAGGCCGCCCGCCTCGACCCGGCCGACGGCAAGGTGCTGTGGTCGCAGCCGGCCGAGGCGAACCGTGCCCACGACGGCACGCCGACCGCCCCCGCGCTCTCCGGCGGCCTGGTCCAGGTGGTGTCGCCGGACGGGTCGCGGCTGCGGGCGTTCGACCCGAAGACGGGACACCCCCGTTGGAGCCGTGACGTGGCCTCGTACGAGGGGCGGGTCTACCCCTCGGGCGACACCGTGCTGCTGGTCGCGGCGGACGGCGTGGTCACGGCCGTCAACGGGGCCACGAACAAACAGCGCTGGAGCCATACCGTCCCCGGCCACACCCACCCGGCGTTCGTCTCGTACGGCGACGGCGGCACCGCGTACGCGCTCACCACGTCGGCCGACGGGTCCCACACGCTGGTCACGGCGGTCGACACGGCGCGTGGAACGACCGGCTGGCAGCGGTCGTTCCGCGGCAATCTCACCCCGGCAGGCGCCGACTCCGCGGGGGTCCTGTACCTCACCGGGACCGACGACCAGACCCGTACCGCCACCGTCGTCCGGTACGACCCGGCGCACCGCGCCGAACACCGCGTCGCGCTGGCCAAGCCGGTGTCCGCGACCAGCGCGGCGGTGCGCGGCGGCTTGGTCTACCTGCTGTGCGCGGACGGCGGTCTGGTGGCGGTCGACCCGCGCCGTACGGATCCGGCCGCGGCGCAGCGCTGGCGGATGGAGACCTCGGTGGGCAACTCGTCGCCGCTGGTGGCCGCAGGCGACCGGCTGTACTTCTCGGCGGCGGACGGGCGGCTGCTCGCCGTCGATGCGGTGGGGGGCGAGTTGCTGGGGCAGACCCCGCCGCGTACGGGCAAGGCGCAGAAGAGCTATCTGGTGCTGGTGCCCGCGCCGGCGGCGGCGGACGGCAAGGTGTACGGATCGGCGCCGGACGGCACGGTCTTCGGGGTGTCGGGACGGGACCCGGCCCGCTGGTGACTGCCTGCTGATCGGCTGGCTGCTGACACTGACTGACTGCTGACTGCCTGCTGATCGGCGACGCGCCGCAGAACCGGCGAGAGCGAACGTGCCTGGGCCCGGACGGCTCGCGTCCGGGCCCAGGCACAGCGGCCGTGTGTCAGCCGAGCTTGCTGACGTCCCGCACCGCGCCCTTGTCGGCGCTGGTCGCCATCGCCGCGTACGCCCGCAGCGCGGCGGACACCTTACGGTCGCGGTTCTTCGGCGCGTACACGCCGCCCAAGGCCTCGCGCCGGGCGGCCAGTTCGTCCTCGCTCACCAGCAGCTCAATCGTGCGGGAGGGGATGTCGATGCGGATCCGGTCGCCGTCCTCGACCAGGGCGATGGTGCCGCCGGAGGCCGCCTCGGGCGAGGCGTGGCCGATGGACAGGCCGGAGGTGCCGCCGGAGAAGCGGCCGTCGGTGATCAGCGCGCAGGCCTTGCCCAGGCCCCGGCCCTTGAGAAAGGAGGTGGGGTAGAGCATTTCCTGCATACCGGGGCCGCCCTTGGGGCCCTCGTAGCGGATGACGACGACGTCGCCCTCCTTGACCTTCTTGCCGAGGATCTTCTCGACGGCCTCTTCCTGGGACTCGCAGACCACGGCCGGGCCCTCGAAGGTCCAGATGGACTCGTCGACGCCCGCGGTCTTCACCACACAGCCGTCCTCGGCGAGGTTGCCGTGCAGGACGGACAGGCCGCCTTCCGTGGAGTAGGCGTGCTCGATGTCGCGGATGCAGCCGTTCTCGGCGTCGGTGTCCAGGGTGTCCCAGCGCTCGGACTGCGAGAAGGCGGTCGCGGAGCGCACACAGCCGGGGGCGGCGTGGAAGAGCTCCACGGCCTCGGCGGAGGGGGAGCCGCCGCGGATGTCCCACTGCTTGAGCCAGTCGGCGAGCGAGGACGAGTGCACGGTGTGCACGTCCTCGTTGAGCAGCCCGGCCCGGTAGAGCTCGCCCAGGATCGCGGGGATGCCGCCGGCCCGGTGGACGTCCTCCATGTAGTAGACGCCGCCGGGGGCGACGTTCGGGGCGACCTTCGCCAGGCAGGGCAGACGGCGGGAGAGCTCGTCGATGTCCTTCATGCCGAAGTCGAGCCCGGCCTCCTGGGCGGCGGCCAGCAGGTGCAGGATCGTGTTGGTCGAGCCGCCCATGGCGATGTCGAGGGCCATGGCGTTCTCGAAGGCGGCGCGGGAGCCGACGGCGCGCGGCAGGACCGTCTCGTCGCCCTGCTCGTAGTAGCGCTTGGTGATCTCCACGACCGTGCGGCCGGCGGTCTCGTACAGCGCCTTGCGGGCGGTGTGGGTGGCGAGCACCGAGCCGTTGCCGGGGAGGGACAGGCCGATCGCCTCGGTGAGGCAGTTCATGGAGTTCGCGGTGAACATGCCGGAACAGGAGCCGCAGGTCGGACAGGCGTTGTCCTCGATGCGGGCGATGTCCTCGTCGGAGACGTTGTCGTTGACGGCCTCGGAGATCGCGGTGATCAGGTCGAGCTTGCGGACGCTGCCGTCGACCAGGGTCGCCCGGCCCGACTCCATGGGGCCGCCGGAGACGAAGACGGTGGGGATGTTCAGCCGCATCGCTGCCATCAGCATGCCGGGCGTGATCTTGTCGCAGTTGGAGATGCAGATCAGCGCGTCCGCGCAGTGGGCCTCGACCATGTACTCGACCGAGTCGGCGATCAGGTCGCGGGAGGGCAGGGAGTAGAGCATTCCGCCGTGGCCCATGGCGATGCCGTCGTCCACGGCGATCGTGTTGAACTCGCGCGGGATGCCGCCCGCGGCGTGGATCGCCTCGCTGACGATCCGGCCGACCGGCTGGAGGTGGGTGTGGCCCGGCACGAACTCCGTGAAGCTGTTCGCCACCGCGATGATCGGCTTGCCGAAGTCCTCGCGCGCTACGCCCGAGGCCTGCATAAGGGCTCGGGCGCCCGCCATGTTGCGGCCATGGGTGACGGTGCGGGACCTCAGCTCGGGCACGGTGCTCCACTCCCTCGTTCTCGAGTGTTCTTGAGTGTTCTTGAGTCTCCTGAGCGTACGCCTCCCATCCGGGATACGGACGGTGCGTCCGGATCCCAAGACGTGTGGCTCAGTCCTCGGTCAGATAGCGCTGGAGCGTCGGCCCCACCATGGCGACGATGTCCTCCACGGGCGCGGAGGCCATCGGCTCCATCCGGATCACATACCGCAGCATCGCGATCCCGATCATGTGGCCGGCCGCCAGCTGCGCCCGGAACTCCGGGTTGGGCACATGCAGCTCGACCACCATCCGCAGCAGCAGCCGACGCTCGATCATGCCGCGCAGGACCGCGGCCGCCGCTTCGTTGGTCAGCGCGGAGCGCATCACGGCCAGCAGCGGCAGGCGGGTGACGGGGTTCTCCCAGACGCCGAACATGAAGCGGGCCATCCGCTCGCCCGCCCCGTCCCGGCTGCCGCCGTGCACCGCCTCCGGGGCGGCCAGGGTGGGCGCGAAGATCAGCTCGACGGCCGCCCCGAAGATCTGGTCCTTGGTACCGAAGTAGTGGTGGACCAGGGCCGGGTCCACCCCCGCCGCCTTCGCGATACCGCGGATCGAGGTCTTGTCGTAGCCGCGCTCGGCGAACTCGTTGCGCGCCGCGGTCAGGATCCGGTCCCGCGCCGCAGGGGCGTCGGCGGCGCCCTCGGTACGGGGCGGACGGCCGCGGCGGCGCGGAGCGGGGGACTGCGAGGGCAGGGCCGGGGTCACGAGCCGGGCACCGCCCTGGTCGACGAGGCGGCCGAGTTCGAGGAGGCGCCTGAGTTCGGCGAGGCACCTGAGTTCGGCGAGGCACCTGAGTTCGGCGAGGCAGCCGCGTTGGGCGGGACAATCAAGTTCGGTGAGGCGAGGTGGAGCCGGGTGAAGGCCAGCGCCTCCGCCAGATCGGCCTCGCGCTCGGCCGTGGACATCGCCCGCCGGGTGTTGACCTCGACGACCACATTGCCGTCGAAGCCGGTCGCGGCCAGCCGCTCCAGCAGCTCGGCACACGGCTGGGTGCCGCGCCCCGGCACCAGGTGCTCGTCCTTGTTGGAGCCCGTGCCGTCGGCGAGGTGGAGGTGGGCCAGCCGGTCGCCCATCCGGTCCACCATGCCGAGCGCGTCCGTACGGGCGGTCGCCGTATGCGAGAGGTCGATCGTGAAGTGGCGGTAGTCGTCGTGGGTGACGTCCCAGTCGGGCGCGTACGCGAGCATCTCCCGGTCGCGATAGCGCCACGGGTACATGTTCTCGACAGCGAACCGCACATCCGTCTCGCCCGCCATCCGCCAGATTCCGCGGACAAACTCCCGGGCATACGCGCGCTGCCACCGGAAGGGCGGGTGGACCACGACGGTGGAGGCGCCGAGCCGCTCGGCGGCCGCCTTCGCGCGCTGCAGCTTCACCCATGGGTCGGTCGACCACACCCGCTGAGTGATCAGCAGACATGGCGCGTGCACGGCGAGAATCGGCACCTCGTGGTAGTCGGAAAGCCGGCGCAGCGACTCGATGTCCTGGCTGACCGGATCGGTCCACACCATGACCTCGACACCGTCGTAGCCGAGGCGTGCGGCGATCTCGAAGGCCGTCGCCGTCGACTCCGGATAGACCGAGGCCGTGGACAGCGCGACCTTCGCATCCGGGATGCGCACCACTGGCTCTGTCACGAGGGACAGGGTACGGCGCTCCCCCGGACGGCTAAACCGCCACCGCTCGCCGCGCCACCCCGGGCGCCGCTGGCGGTACGGGTATCAGCGCAGGTCACGGCGGTGTCCCGATCATCCCGGCAGGTGATCCAGGCGGCGCAGGATGACGCCCTCACGCAGCGCCCATGGGCAGATCTCCAGGTCCTCCACCCCGAACAGATCCATCGCGGCCTCCGCGACCAGCGCCCCCGCCAGCAGCTGCGGCGCCCGCCCGTCGGAGACGCCCGGCAGCTCCTCGCGCTTGTCGACGGGCATGGCGGCCAGCTTCGGCACCCACTGCTCCAGCGCCTGGCGGGTCAGCCGGCGCTGTACGTACAGGCCCTCGGCGGAGCGCGCCGCGCCCGCGATCCTGGCCAGCTGTCTGAAGGTCTTGGAGGTGGCGACGACGTGATCCGGCGTGCCGTGGCGGCTGAAGTCGCCGACGATCCGCGCGATCTGCGCCCGTACGTGCCGCCGCAGCGCCCGTACCTCCTCCGGGCCGGGCGGATCACCGGGCAGCCAGCCCGCCGTCAGCCTGCCCGCGCCCAGGGGCAGCGAGACGGCCGCGTCCGGCTCCTCGTCCAGCCCGTACGCGATCTCGAGCGAACCGCCGCCGATGTCCAGGACCAGCAGCTTTCCGGCCGACCAGCCGTACCAGCGGCGGGCCGCGAGGAAGGTGAGCCGCGCCTCCTCGTCGCCGGCCAGGACGCGCAGCCGCACCCCGGTCGCGTCGGCGACGCGGGACAGCACATCCTCGGCGTTGGTCGCCTCCCGGACGGCGGAGGTGGCGAAGGGCAGCACGTCCTCGACGCCCTTGTCCTCGGCGGCCTGCAGCGCCTCCTTGACCACGGCGATCAGGCGCTCGACTCCATCGGCCCCTATGGCCCCAGCGTCGTCGAGCAGCTCCGCCAGCCGGAGCTCAACCTTGTGCGAGTGGGCGGGCAGCGGGCGTGCTCCCGGGTGCGCATCCACCACCAGCAGATGCACCGTGTTGGAACCCACATCCAGGACACCGAGTCTCATGGCCAGAACGCTACTGCCCATATCGCCTTGTCAGGTACGGGCCTGGGCCTTTACGCGCCGGGCATAGGCATACCCTTGGCGCGTGGCAAAGACGAAAAAGGCGAAGCAGGACAAAGCCCGGAAGCGGCGTCCCGAGGCGGCCGGGCAGCGCAGCGAGGCCGAGGCGGCCACCGCCGACGTGACCGGAGTAACCGACTTGGCCGAGTCGGCCGGCTTGACCGGCCAGGACGCCCTGGTCGGCGTGGACGGTGTGGACGCCCTGGACGGTGTGGACGGCGAAGACGGCGTGGTCATCGCGTTCGACCCGGCCGATGACGAGGTCGGCCTGGACTTCGCCCGCGCCTGGATCGAATTCCCCGACCCCGCCGACGACGAGCAGGTCTTCCGGTGCGATCTGACCTGGCTGACCTCGCGCTGGACCTGCATCTTCGGCCAGGGCTGCCAGGGCATCGAGGCGGGGCGCGCCAGCGACGGCTGCTGCACGCTGGGCGCGCACTTCTCCGACGAGGACGACGAGCAGCGCGTCGGGCGCCATGTGGCCCGGCTCACCCCGGACATCTGGCAGTTCCACGACGTGGGGCAGAAGACGGGCTGGACCCAGGCCGGCGACGAGGAGGACGAGCGCCAGACCCGCCGCTACGAGGGCTCGTGCATCTTCCAGAACCGGCCGGGCTTCAAGGGCGGCGCGGGCTGCGCGCTGCACATCCTCGCGCTCAAGGAGGGCCGCGAGCCGCTGGAGACCAAGCCTGACGTCTGCTGGCAGCTGCCGATCCGCAGGTCGTACACCTGGATCGACCGGCCCGACGACACGCGTGTGCTGCAGATCACCATCGCCGAGTACGACCGGCGCGGATGGGGCCCCGGCGGCCATGACCTGCACTGGTGGTGCACCTCGGCGACCTCGGCGCACGGCGGCGGGGAGCCGGTGTACGTGTCGTACCGGGCGGAGCTGACGGAGCTCATGGGCCAGGAGGGCTACGACCGGCTGGCCGAGCTCTGCGAGCAGCGGCTGGCGTCCTCCCTGCCGCTCGTGGCCCCGCACCCGGCCGATCCGACGAGCTGACCGGCCGAGCCGGCTGGTGCCCTGAGGGCTGACCGGTGCGCTGAGGGCTGGCGGCGCCCTGAGGACTGATTGGCGTTCTAAGGGCTGATTGCCGCTCTGAGGGCTGGCTTGGCGCTCAAAAGGCTGAATAGCGCTCTGAGGGCTGGCTGGCGCCTTAAGGCATGTCGGCGGGTGCCGGGGGCGTGTCGCCCGAGGTCGGCGTGGGCCCGCCCGGCGGGTCCGAGGGCTCGGGGGTGGGCTCGGGCTCCGCGCCACGGCCTTCGATCACCACCACCGCCCCCGCCGGATCCACCCGGACCCGGGCTCTCCAGTGCCCGGGCGGCTCGCGGTCCCGGTCCACGGACACGGTGATCGTCGTCGTCTCGCCGGGCCGCAGCACCCCGGCCGTATGGTTCAGCTGGAGCCAGGCCGCGTCGGCGGACGCCGACCAGCGCACGGGGGCGCCTCCCGAGGCCCTGAGCGTGATGACCGTGACCTCGCCGCTGGGCTGCGCCTCGACCGTCAGCCGCCCGGGGCCGGGCTCGGTCCGCCCGGGGCCCGGCCTGCCTCCGGAGCCGGGGGTGCTGGGCGTGGCTCGCGGGCCCGGCCGCCCGCCGGCCGAAGTGCCGGACCGTTCCGCCTCCCCGTTTCCGTACCGATCGCCCTTCGCTCCCCCGGCCCCATCTGCATTCGTATCGCCGCCGACGACCTCCACGGACACATCCGGCGACTGTTTGCCCGCGGTGCCGTCGCGGCGGGATTTCAGCGGCGCGCCGGAACGGTCCTGCGCGCTGCCCGCCTTGCTGTACGAGCCCCCGGTCGGCTCGCCGCCGGGCCGGTCGGGGGTGCGCTCCGCCGCCCCGTCCGCGTTGGCGGCGGCAACGGAGTCCGTGTCGTGGCCGTCGCCCGCCGTCGGGGTGCCCCGGTAGGCGGCCCACAGCGCGAGCAGCGGGGCCGCCACGACCGAGGCGACCACCGCCGTGGTCAGCACGCGGCTGCGCGTCCGGCTGCGACGCGCGGCCTGGTCTTTGGGGTCCAGGGGGAAGCCGCGCCGGTCGAAGCGCGGCCGGGAGGCGGCGCGCGCCGGGCGCGCGCGCTGGGCGCCCACCATCGCGGCGTGCACGGCGGCGCGCGGCGCCTCCAGCACCGGCAGGGCCGCGGGGGCGGCCGCCGTACCCGGCCAGGGGCCGCCCGCCGTGGCCCGCTCGGCCATCCCGCGGCACTCACGGCAGTCGTCCACATGCCGTACGAGCTCGCGGCGCAGCGCGGCGGAGAGCAGCACCTGGGTGTCGCCCGCGAGCCGGGCGACGACGGGGCAGTGGCCGAGCTCGACGACGGCGAGCGCGGCGCGCGTGCGCTCCACCTCACAGGCCGCGCTGGCGAGCAGGGCGCGGGCCTCGTCGCGCTCCTTGCCGAGCGCCGCCGCGACCTCGCTCGGGCTCAGCCGGTGACGCACCGCGAGCTCCAGCGCCTCGCGCTGCTCGGGGGTGGTCCCGGCGGCCTCGGGCCACGCGAGCGCGGCCAGCTCTCGGCGGCGCTGCGCGGCGGTGGGTGAAGCGGTGGGTGAAACGGGGGGCGGCGATGCGGCCGGGGCCGGGGCGCGCCGGTCGCGGTGGCGCCGCTGGGCCGGCACCTCCGGCGGCCGGGGCCGGCCGCCCACCCGCTGCTCGATCCCGCCGGGCCCGGAGGCGGCCCTGAGCTTGGCCCGGCCTTCGGGGGCGCCGGGGGACCCGGAGTCCCGACGCTCGCCATGGTCGCCATGGCCCCCCTGATGCCGTTGGTCGTCCCTCCCGTGCTGTCGGTCCTCCTCGTGCCGTTGGTCCCCCTGGTCCGCGGGGCCCTTCAGGTCTTTCCGCTCGGCGAGTTTGCGCAGACAGGCCCAGCGTGCGAGGGCGTAGAGCCAGGGCCGGCGCAGCTCGCCCTCGGCGGCCACGCGCCCCCGCCCCCGCCCGTGCTGCCGCTCGGCGACGGCAAGCGCCTCGCCGAGCGCGGCGGTCGCGGCGTCGTGCTCGCACAGGACCGACAGGCAGTAGGTGAACAGGCCGTCCAGATACGGTTCGTAGCGCGCGGGAGGACGCTGGGGGTGCGCGGCGGAGGCGCGCGGCGCACGACGCGGCGCACCGGGGGCGCCGGATGCGCTGGACGGACCGGATGCGCCGGGCGCGCCGGGCGAGTGTGTCGAGTGCTCGGACCTGCTGCTCATCACCCGGTGACGGTAGGCGGATGATGCAGACTCCATCGCGCTACTTGCGCTGTTTTAACCCTTACGGGTGACCATCTCCCTCATAAGGGGACAGGTGTCCTGCCTCCGCGCCCGGGATCTGCTACGCGCGAAGCGCGGGGGCCGCGCCCAGCCTGACCGCCCGCCTGCCCGCCCGCCCGGCTGTCGGTGCCCGGCGCTAGCGTTACGGCATGGCTGCCCGTAGCTCCTCCCGTTCGTCCGCCAAGGACCGGCCCTCCTACCGCTGCAAGGAATGCGGCTGGACCACCGCCAAGTGGCTCGGCCGCTGCCCCGAGTGCCATGCGTGGGGCACGGTCGAGGAGTTCGGCTCGCCCGCGGTCCGGACGACCGCGCCCGGCCGGGTCACCTCGGCGGCCGTGCCCATCGGGCAGGTGGACGGCCGTCAGGCCACCGCCCGCTCCACGGGCGTGGACGAGCTCGACCGCGTCCTCGGCGGCGGCCTGGTGCCCGGCGCCGTGGTGCTGCTGGCCGGGGAGCCGGGGGTCGGCAAGTCGACGCTGCTGCTCGACGTCGCCGCCAAGGCCGCCAGCGACGACCACCGGACCCTCTACATCACGGGTGAGGAGTCGGCGAGCCAGGTGCGGCTGCGCGCCGACCGTATCGGCGCGCTGAGCGACCATCTGTATCTCGCCGCCGAGACCGACCTGTCGGCCGTCCTCGGCCATCTCGACACCGTCAAGCCGTCCTTGCTGATCCTGGACTCCGTCCAGACCGTCGCCTCTCCCGAGATCGACGGCGCGCCCGGCGGTATGGCCCAGGTGCGGGAGGTGGCCGGGGCGCTGATCCGCGCCTCCAAGGAGCGCGGTATGTCCACGCTCCTGGTCGGCCATGTGACGAAGGACGGCGCCATCGCCGGCCCCCGCCTCCTGGAGCATCTGGTGGACGTGGTGCTGCACTTCGAGGGCGACCGCCATGCCCGGCTGCGCCTGGTGCGCGGCGTGAAGAACCGCTACGGGGCGACGGACGAGGTCGGCTGCTTCGAGCTGCACGACGAGGGCATCACCGGCCTCGCCGACCCATCCGGGCTGTTCCTCACCCGCCGCGCCGAGCCGGTGCCCGGCACCTGCCTGACCGTCACTCTCGAGGGCCGCCGTCCGCTGGTGGCCGAGGTGCAGGCGCTGACCGTCGACTCCCAGATCCCGTCCCCCCGCCGCACCACCTCCGGCCTGGAGACCTCGCGTGTGTCGATGATGCTCGCCGTCCTGGAGCAGCGCGGCCGGATCAGCGCGCTGGGCAAGCGGGACATCTACAGCGCCACGGTCGGCGGCGTGAAGCTCTCCGAGCCCGCGGCGGATCTGGCCGTGGCGCTCGCGCTGGCCAGCGCGGCGAGCGACACCCCGCTGCCGAAGAACCTGGTGGCGATCGGCGAGGTGGGCCTGGCGGGAGAGGTCCGGCGGGTCACGGGCGTGCAGCGGCGGCTGGCCGAGGCGTCCCGGCTCGGCTTCACCCACGCCCTGGTGCCCGGCGACCCGGGGAAGATCCCGGCCGGTATGCGGGTGCTTGAGGTGGCGGACATAGGGGACGCACTACGCGTACTGCCCCGGAGCAAGCGGGCCGAGCGAGCGCCCAAGGACGAGCCGAGTGGCTGAGACCCGGCCTGGTGAGCGCGGGCGCGGATGCCGCGCTCCCGCTCCCGCCCACGGGCGTACGCCGGGAGACCCGGCGGGAGGGCGGTGACCGCCGGTAGACTTTGCCCTGGTCTCGCCCTGGTCTCGCCCGTACGTAGCCCGCGCACCGGCACAGCAGGGCAGCCCGCGGCAGCGAATGACCTTGCGACGGAGGAGTGCAGTGGCAGCAGGCGACCGGGCAGCAGCTCCCGGCAAAGCCGACGGTCTGATGCGCGCCACCCTGAGCGCCGTCGCCCCCGGCACGGCGCTGCGCGACGGCCTCGAGCGCGTCCTGCGGGGCAACACCGGCGGCCTGATCGTGCTCGGGACGGACAAGACCGTCGAGTCGCTGTGTACCGGCGGCTTCGTCCTGGACGTCGAGTTCACCGCGACCCGGCTGCGCGAGCTGTGCAAGCTGGACGGCGCGCTGATCCTCGACAAGGACATCACCAAGATCGTGCGGGCGGGCGTGCAGCTCGTGCCGGACGCCGCGATCCCCACCGAGGAGACCGGCACCCGCCACCGCACCGCGCAGCGCGTCTCCATCCAGACCGGCTTCCCGGTCGTGTCCGTCAGCCAGTCGATGCGGCTGATCGCCCTGTATGTGGACGGGCAGCGCCGCGTCCTGGAGGACTCGGCCGCGATCCTCTCCCGCGCCAACCAGGCGCTGGCCACTCTGGAGCGCTACAAGCTCCGCCTCGACGAGGTCGCGGGCACGCTCTCCGCCCTGGAGATCGAGGACCTGGTCACGGTCCGCGATGTGACGGCGGTCGCGCAGCGGCTGGAGATGGTCCGCCGCATCGCCACCGAGATCGCCGAGTACGTGGTCGAGCTGGGCACCGACGGCCGGCTGCTGTCGCTGCAACTGGACGAGTTGATCGCGGGCGTGGAGCCGGAGCGCGAGCTGGTGGTGCGGGACTACGTCCCCGAGCCCACCGCCAAGCGCACCCGTACGGTCCCCGAGGCGCTGGCGGAACTGGACCGGCTGACCCACCCCGAACTGCTCGAACTGGCCAATGTCGCCCGCGCCCTGGGCTACAGCGGCTCGCCCGAAACCCTCGACTCCGCGGTCTCGCCGCGCGGTTTCCGCCTGCTGGCGAAGGTGCCGCGGCTCCCGGGCGCCATCATCGAGCGGCTGGTGGAGCACTTCGGCGGGCTGCAGAAGCTGCTCGCGGCGAGCGTGGACGATCTGCAGATGGTGGACGGCGTGGGCGAGGCGCGGGCCCGGTCGGTGCGCGAGGGGCTGTCGCGGCTGGCGGAGTCCTCGATCCTGGAGCGGTACGTCTAGCGGGAGCCGGCGGTAGGTCTGGCTCTGGCTGAAGCCGGCAGCACGTAGTCGGCAGCACGTCCGGTCCGGCAGGCACGGTATGTCCCGTGCCTGCCCGGCTGGTCGGTCGGCTGGTCGGTCGGACCCAGCCCCTGGTCAGCCCTGGTTCTCAGTACTCGTCGGTCCTCAGTCCTCGTCCAGGACGAACGACACCCGCGCGGTACCCAGACCCTCCACCTTCGCCTCGACCAGATACGTACCGCCCTTGGCCGAAACGCTGCCGGCCGGCGTCGCGCAGTTCTCGACGCTGCGCTTGCGGTCCCAGTGGACGGTGCGCTTGATCTGGCCGTTGCCCGCCACCTCGACCAGTGCGGACTTGCTGCCCTTGGGGCAGTCGTCGGACGCCCACACATGGTCGTTCTCGGAGTCCGTGATGGTCAGCGTCGCCGACGCCCGGCCGAAGTCGACCTTGCAGGCGGTGTCCGAGGAGTTCTTCACGGTGAGCTCGAACGTCGGTTCCTCGCCCGGCTCGTAAGTGTTCTTCACCCGCGAGTCCTTGACGCTGCGCACTGTCAGCTCGACCGCGCTCCGGGTGCAGGCGGGCAGACTGGACCCGGCCGGGACGCTCCGCCCGTCCCCGACGCCGAGGCCGCCGCCGGTCCCGCCACCGCCGCCGCCCCCACCGCCGCCGCCTCCGGCGTCGCCCGCGCCGCTGCCGCCACCGGTGCCACCGTCACCGCTGCCGCCGCTGCCGCCGCCGTCGCTGTCGCCGGTGCCGGTCCCGCCGTCATCCGACTCGTCGCGGCCGCCCGGGCGTTGGCTGTTGACGGGCGTGGAGGAGGTGGGCCCCGGGGTGATGGTGCTCGCGGCGCCACCGCCGCCCGACCCCTTGCCCTCGTCTCTCCCCCCGCCGCCGCCTGAACCGCCCCACCCGAAGGTCCAGATGACGAGCAGGAGGATGACAATGAAAAGGGCCAGCGCAACAGCCCTCCGCCGCCAGTAAATGGAGGAGGGAAGCGGCCCGATCGGATTGCGCAGAGATCCCACGCGGAAACTCTACGAGAGATCCGAAGCGACGCCCGCCAATAACCACCGGTCTCCGGCCCGGTTTTCTCATTATCCGACCGAATCTCGCCCGGATCCCGACCGGGACCCGCTCTACGAGCCCTCCCACGGCCCGCTCTACGGCCCCTCCCACAGCCCCGTCCTACGCCGCCGCCCTACACCCCCGCCCTACACGCCCCCGCCCTACCCCGCGTCGGCGACCAGCCCCGCCTCGTACGCCACGATGGCCGCCTGGACGCGGTTGCCGACCTCCAGGCGGTCCAGCACCGCGCTGACGTACCCCTTCACCGTGCCCTCGACCAGGTGCAGCCGCCGGGCGATCTCCGCGTTCGACAGGCCCGCGCCGACCAGCGCGAGCACCTCGCGCTCCCGCGCGGTCAGGACGTCCGTACGGGCGCGGGCCGCGGCGCCTCGGGTCAGGCGCTCGCCACCGAGTTCGGTGATCACATGGCGGGCCACCTTGGGCGACAGAAACGCCGCGCCGCCCGCCACCGCCCGTACCCCCGCGATGAGTTCATGCGGGTCTCCCGCCTTCAGCAGGAAGCCGGTCGCGCCCCCGCCCAGCGCCCGGGCGATGTACGCGTCCTCGGAGAATGTGGTGAGCATGGCGACCGCGGTGTCCGGCAGCGTGCGGCGGATCTCCTCGCATGCGGACAGCCCGTCCAGCCGGGGCATCCTGATGTCCAGCAGCGCGACATCCGGCCGATGGGCGCGCGCCGCCTCCACCGCCTCCCTCCCGTCGCCCGCCTCGGCGACGATCTCGATGCCGGGGCCGGCGGCCAGGACGGCCCGTACCCCGGCGCGGATCATCGCCTCGTCGTCCGCGAGCAGCACCCTGATCGTCGGCTCGTTCCCCATCCGCACCCGCCATTCCCTATCAATCACAGCCAACATCAATCACTGCCGACATCAATCACTGCCGACGCTGACGCTACAAGCGGGAGTACGCCACCGCCCCTGACGAAAGTCAGGCCCGCCCGCACGGCCCCTGACACGCCCCGAGTGGGCCCGGCGTTTCCGGGGCGGTCGGGCGACGTGCCAGGATCGTTCGTGACATGACTGCCATCCCCGCCGACTCGGCGCCCCCCGCCAGCCGCCCCAACGGGACCGCGCTCCACAGCCTCGTCATCGACTGGTTCGACGCCCATGCCCGCGACCTGCCCTGGCGCCGCCCCGAAGCCGGCCCATGGGGCGTGATGGTCAGCGAGTTCATGCTCCAGCAGACCCCGGTGAACCGGGTGCTGCCGGTGTACGAGCAGTGGCTCGCCCGCTGGCCGAGCCCCGCGGGCCTGGCCGCGGAACCGCCAGGCGAGGCCGTCCGCGCCTGGGGGCGGCTCGGCTATCCGCGGCGCGCGCTGCGCCTGCACGGCGCGGCGGCCGCCATACGGGAGCGGCACGGCGGTCAGGTTCCCACCGAACACGCGGAGCTGCTGGCGCTGCCCGGTGTGGGCGAGTACACGGCGGCGGCCGTGGCCTCGTTCGCGTACGGGCAGCGGCACGCGGTCATGGACACCAACGTCCGCCGGGTCTTCGCACGCGCCGTCGGCGGCCGGGAGTTCCCGCCGGACGCCACGACCGCCGCCGAGCGCAAGCTGGCCCGCGCGCTGCTCCCCGACGACGATCCGACGGCCGCCCGTTGGGCCGCGGCGACGATGGAGCTGGGCGCATTGGTGTGCACGGCGCGCACGCCGGACTGCGTGCGCTGCCCCATCACCGCGCAGTGCGCCTGGCGGGCGGCCGGTTCCCCGGCGCACGACGGACCGCCGCGCCGCGGCCAGACCTACGCCGGTACGGACCGTCAGGTGCGCGGCAAGCTGCTCGCGGTGTTGCGGGAGGCGGTCGCGCCGGTGCCGCAGGCGGCGCTCGACAAGGTCTGGGACGAGCCGGTGCAGCGGGCCCGGGCACTGGACGGGCTGATCGCCGACGGCCTCGTGGAACCGCTCGACGGCGGGCTCTACCGGCTGCCGCTGACCTGACCTGCCGAAGGCCCGCAGAAGGCTCCTTCGCCCCGCGAGGACGGCCCGCCAAACCCGTTTCTGTGACAAGGCTGTGACACGGCCACGACCCGACTCTGACACTCCGTCCGACCGGCCCCGGCTGTTACACAACCTATGGGTAGCTGTGCATTCACCGCAGGTCAGATGCACATGGCGTCGCAACAGCCGCTCCGTAGCGTCCTCTTCGTGCTCGGCGACCGCCGGGCAAACAGGTGGGGAAAACGGCGGGATGGGGGCTGGCGATGTCCGGCAGCGGCAAGGTTCTGGATTTTGAAGAGTACGTACGCAACCGGCAGGACGCGCTGCTGCGCAGCGCCCGTCGCCTCGTCCCCGACCCGATCGAGGCGCAGGACCTCCTCCAGACCGCGCTGGTGCGTACGTACGGCCGCTGGGACGGGATAGCCGACAAGTCGCTGGCCGACGCGTACCTCCGCCGCGTCATGATCAACACCCGCACCGAGTGGTGGCGAGCCCGCAAGCTGGACGAGGTGCCGACCGAGCAGCTGCCGGACGCGCGTGTCGAGGACAGCACCGAGCAGCACGCCGACCGCGCGCTGCTGATGGACATCCTCGGAGTTCTGGCTCCCAAGCAGCGCAGCGTCGTGGTGCTGCGACACTGGGAGCAGATGACCACGGAGGAGACCGCGGAGGCGCTTGGGATGTCGACGGGTACGGTCAAGAGCACGCTGCACAGGGCGCTGGCCAGGCTGCGGCAGGAGTTGGAGAGCCGGGAGCTGGACGCCCGTGCGCTCGGCCGCGGAGACGGCCGGCAGGGACGGCAGGGCCAGGACGGTGCCCAGGAGGTCCGCCAGATCCGCCAGACCCCGCGGGGCCGGCGCCGAGGCCACGAGCGGGGGCAGGACCGGTGCGCGGCCTGACCAGGGCCTCTCCCCACAAGGACGCCTCGAACAAGGACGCCCCGCAGGGTGTTGATCCACACCGGCTCGTTCTTCACCGCACCGCTTCTCACCGGATCGGCCCGCGCCGGGCCGCGCTGATCACCGGGGGCACGGTTGTCGGCTTCGCGGCCGTCGGCGGACTGGTGCTGGCCGGATGCGACACCGGAAGCCAGGGACTGCGCAAGGAAGGGCCGGCGCGTACGTCATGGGCCCCGGAGCAGGGCGACTCCCCGGGGTCGTATGTGCACGGCACCTCCCCCACGTCGACGTCGGCGAAGCAGAAGGTCGACGCCGTCGCGCTGCTCAAGAAGGACCCGAAGGTCAGCGAGCACCTGAAGGCAAACCTCAAGCCGTGCTCGAAGAGCTCCACGAAGGACGCCACGCCGAGCGCCGCACCGGACGCTCCGCAGGACTCCACGAAGGACTCCACGAAGGACGCTCAGCAGGAAGCGAAGAAGGGCAGCGCGAAGTCACAGGGCTACCCGATCGACGTGGCCTACGGCCGGCTGACCGGCTCCGCCGCGTCCGATCTCGTGGTCAATGTGATGACCTGCACCGAGGGTTTCGGCCTCGGCTCGTATGTGTACCGCAAGGTGGGCGGGACGTATGAGAACGTTTTTGCGGACGAGCGCCCGCCCGTCTACGCCGACACCACCAAGGGCAGCCTCCGCGTCACCAAGTTGGTCTACGCCTCCAACGACTCGGTCTGCTGCCCCTCGAGCGAGGACGTGACGACGTACCGGTGGGCCGAGACGCGCCGGGAGTTCCTCGTGACCGATCGCAAGACCAAAAACGTCAGCGAGGACGAATCGCCCGCGCCCGACGACGGAACGGAAGGCTGAAGATAAGGCCGTGGCCGAAACCCATGTGCTCTTCGTCGAGGACGACGACGTCATCCGCGAGGCCACCCAGCTCGCCCTGGAGCGCGACGGCTTCGTCGTCACCGCCGCCCCGGACGGACTGACCGGGCTGGAGCGGTTCCGGGCCGACCGGCCCGATATCGCGCTGCTCGATGTGATGGTCCCGGGGCTTGACGGGGTGAGCCTGTGCCGCCGGATCCGCGATGAGTCCACCGTGCCCGTGATCATGCTGTCGGCGCGCGCCGACTCGATCGACGTGGTGCTCGGCCTGGAGGCCGGGGCCGACGACTATGTGACCAAGCCCTTCGACGGCGCGGTCCTGGTCGCCCGGATCCGCGCCGTACTGCGCCGCTTCGGGCACGCCAGCGGACCGGGCCGGGGCGCGGAGGCGGAACCCGACGAGCCCGAGGGCGGAGTGCTGCGCTTCGGCGACCTGGAGGTGGACCCGGAGGGGATGGAGGTCCGCCGGGCCGGTCAGCAGGTGGCGCTGACGCCGACGGAGATGCGGCTGCTGCTGGAGTTCTCGGCCGTACCGGGCACCGTGCTCTCCCGCGACCGGCTGCTGGAACGGGTGTGGGACTACGGCTGGGGCGGTGACACCCGGGTCGTGGACGTCCATGTGCAGCGGCTGCGCGGAAAAATAGGCCAGGACCGGATCGAGACGGTCCGCGGCTTCGGTTACAAGCTCAGGGGCTGAGCCGGGGATGGTGAGGCTCGCCCTGCGCTCGGGGCTGCGTTGGAAGGTCAGTCTGGCGATCGCGGCCGTGAGCGCGCTGGTCGCCGTCGCACTGAGCCTGGTCGTGCACAACGCGGCCCGCGTCTCGATGCTCGACAACAGCCGCGCGGCGGTGAACGACCAGGTGCAGGCCGCCCAGCGGATGTACGAGAAGTACAGGATTCTCGGGTTCGGCGCGAAACTCGACGACAAGCGGCTTCCCGAGCAGCTGAAGAAGGAGGCGGCGCGCGGGCTGCGCGCCACCTACCTGGGGGACATGGGCACCGGCACCCCCGAGGTGTGGGCGTCGGTGCCGCTGCGGGACGGCAAGGTGCTGTCCGTACACACCCAGTTCAAGGACCGTGCCCGGGTGCTGGACGACCTCGACCGGGTCCTCGTCCTCGGCTCGGTGTCGGTGGTGATGGGCGGCATCGCGCTGGGGGTGCTCATCGGCGACCAGCTCTCCCGGCGGCTGCGCAAGGCCGCCACCGCGGCCCGCAAGCTCGCCGAGGGCGACTCCGAGGTCCGGGTGCGGGAGGCGATCGGCGGCCGGGTGCGGGACGAGACCGACGACCTGGCGCGCGCGGTCGACGGCATGGCCGAGGCGCTGCAGCAGCGGCTTGAGGCCGAGCGGCGGGTGACGGCCGATATAGCGCATGAGCTGCGCACCCCCGTCACCGGCCTGCTCACCGCCGCCGAACTGCTGCCGCCGGGGCGCCCGACCGAGCTCGTACGGGACCGGGCGCAGGCGATGCGCCAGCTCGTCGAGGACGTCCTGGAGGTCGCCCGTCTTGACGGCTTCGCGGAGCGCGCCGAGCTGCAGGAGATCGCCCTCGCCGAGTTCGTCACCCGCCGGGTCCGGGTCGCGGCCCCCGACGCCCGGGTCACCGTGTTGCGGGATGCCCATGTCTCCACCGACCCGCGCCGCTTGGAGCGGATACTCGGCAACCTCCTGGCCAACGCCGCCCGGCACGGCAAGCCCCCGTTCGAGGTCACGGTGGAGGGACGGGTGCTGCGCGTCCGCGACCACGGGCCCGGCTTCCCCGAGGCGCTGCTGAAGGACGGGCCGAGCCGCTTCCGCACCGGCAGCAAGGACCGGGCCGGCACCGGACACGGCCTGGGCCTGACCATCGCGGTGGGCCAGGCGCGCGTCCTGGGCGCCCGGCTGACATTCCGCAACGCCGAGCCGACGGCGGAGGGGCGGGAGGGCGCGGTCGCGGTGCTGTGGCTGCCGGAGTCCGCGCCGACCAATACGGGCAGCTTCCCGGTCATCGAGGTGCTGGACTGACGTAACGCGTGAGGCGCGGGTGGTGCAGCCGCACC
>NZ_JBSFMM010000141.1:0-28705 GCF_053599555.1 Streptomyces sp. NPDC000941 | reverse complement strand
TGGATGTCGCCGGCCGGGTCTGCCGCCGGGCCGGGGCCCGGGTGGAACTCACACCCCGGGAGTTCGCCGTGCTGGAGCTGCTGGCCCGCCGGGCGGGCCAGGCGGTCTCCAAAACGGATCTGCTCTATCACGCGTGGCCCGACGAAGCCCGGGATCCCAACCTGGTGGAGGCACGCGTCAGCGCGCTCCGCAAGAAGGTGGACGCCGCGTTCCACCGGCAGTCCCTGCAGACCGTACGGGGTACCGGCTACCGACTGGTGGATGACCGTGAACGCGACTGAGCCGCGACGCCGCTGGTGGCCGACCGTGAACGCGACCGGGCCGCGACGCCGCTGGTGGCCGCGTTCGGTACGAGCCCGCACGGCCCTGGCCGCCGCCTTGACCGCCGCCGTCATCCTGGTCGGCATCGGCTGGTGGGTACACCACGACGTCTACCGCGAGAGCACGCAGATCGCCGAAGAACAAGCCCAGATTCAGGTCTGGTCTCTCGTCGATCAGCTGAACGAGGGTGTGGTTCCCGTTCGCCGAAGCACTGTGCCGTACGAGGTCGTCGCGAGCGGCCGGCGCTCCGCTGTCGCCTACGGCGGAGGCATGGAGGAGTTCGATCCCGGCACCCGCCATGTGCTGCCCGCCCCATCGGAGGCCAGGGGGGCCGGGCTCTTGACGATCCGTCCCATCCGCATACCGGTGCGCCGCGACGACAACCCCAGGGACAGATTCGATATGGCCGGCGGGACCTACATGGTCATGTCCGCCGATATCAGCGCCGATGAACTGAGCAGCGACAAAGTCGCCGCTCTGGGCGTCGCCGCCGACGCCAAGCTGCGGGTCTATGCGGTGGTACTCCCGCACACAGCCGAGGCAATGACCAAGACCACCGACCGCCTGCTGCTGCGGGCCGGGCTCGTCAGCCTCGTACTGATCGCCGCCGTCGCCTACTTCGCCGTCCGCATCGCCCTGCGGCCGGTCGAAGCCATCCGCGTCCTCACCGCCTCGGTCACCGCGAGCGACCCCCGCGAACGCGTCACCGTCCCCGCCACGGGACACGAGATCACCGCCCTGGCCACCACCATCAACACCACCCTCCAACGCCTCGACAACGCCGCCGCCCAGCAACGCCGCTTCGTCGCGGACGCCGCCCACGAACTACGCAGCCCCCTCACCACACTGCTGGCCAGCCTGGAAGTCGCGCTCGCCTACCCGGAACGCACCGACTGGCCCGCCGCGGCCACCACCGCCGCACGACAGACCCGCCGCCTCCACGCCCTCGCCGAAGACCTGCTGCTCCTCGCCCGCCTCGACACCCGCACCCCCATAGCCGGCCCCGAAACCGTCGACCTGACAGCCCTCGCCTCCCGGCTGACCGAGCAATACCCCCTCACCGAACGACCGTTGACCCTCACCTGCGACAGCACCGCCCCCGCACACGCACACGGAAACCCCGACGAATACGAACGACTACTGCGCAACCTCATCGACAACGCCGCCCGCCACGCCGCACACCGCATCCAGATCACCGTCCGGAACCAGGACGCCTGGGTCGACCTCACCGTGCACGACGACGGACCAGGCGTGCCCACTGAAGACGCCGAGCGCATCTTCGAACGCTTCGTCCGGCTCGACGACGCCCGCTCCCGCGACCAAGGCGGCACCGGCCTGGGCCTCGCCATCGCCCGCGACCTGGCCCACCGCCACAAAGGCACCCTCACCCTCACCCCCCGGACCCTCGGAGCATGCTTCCAACTACGCCTCCCCCAAGCCCCAACCCCAGCCGAGGAATAGCGCGCTTCACCCAGGCAGCACTGGCCACCTGATGAGACACCGGTGGTCGGCCCAGCGCAAACGGCACGGGCGCCGCCCATTGCATCGGATGCGAACTGGCGACAGTTGCTGTGTCGGCACCGGCGAGGGCGGACAACACCTCGCTGAACAGGGATGTCCGGCACGTTGCGTCGCGCGACGGTAGCGGCTGGCGAGACCCGATAGTCAGCCGCTGTCACTCGTCCGGATGGACGACTGCGGTTTCGCTGCCGCCTCGCATTCGATGCGATTTTCTCGCATCGAATGCGAGCTACGGAGAGGGGTGGACAGTGAGGTTCAACGGGACGGCCCGGGGGCGGCGAGACTGTACCTCTGCCCTTGCCGGAAACCTCATCCATGCAGGTCACGCCGCATGTTGGTATTCGTGGAGGATGCCGCCGAGGCGACTTTGTCGGCGTATGCCGAGGCGGGCCAACACGTCGGGATCGTGGATCGGCGGGGGCAGCGGCCTGGCGTTCGCAATGCCCTGGTGTGGTCGGTATCCATTGTAGAACTGCTCGAACTCGCGTAGGGCGTGGAGGAGGTGTTGCTGGTTCCAGATCAATGTCCGGTCCAGGAGCTCGCGGCGACAGGTCTGTATCCAGCGCTCCATGATCGAGTTCATTCTTGGCATCTGGATGCCGCTGAGGACGACGTCGATCCCTGCGTCCTTGAGGACGGCATCGAAGAGGGCGGGGAACTTCCCGTCCCTGTCCCTGATCATGAACCGTGCCCGACAGTCGAGGTCCTCGAGGTCCATGACGAGGTTCTTCGCCGCTTGCGCTACCCAGGATGCGATCGGATGTGCGGTGGCGCCCAGGACGCGGATCCGGCGACTGCCGTGTTCGATCACCACGAGCACATACATCCGTACCCCCGACAGAGTGACTGTTTCCATGAAGTCGCAGGCCAGCAGGGCATCAGCCTGGGAGCGCAGAAAACTGGCCCAGGTACTGGAGGTCCGCTCGCGTGCTGGGTCGATGCCTGCCTCCTTCAGGATTTCCCAGACGGTGGACGCGCCTACCTTCACCCCCAGTACGAGGAGCTCGCCGTGCAAGCGTCTGTACCCCCAGCTCGGGTTCTCCTTCGCCAGGCGCAGCACCAGGGTGCGGATGGAGCGCACGGTGCGTGGTCGTCCCGGGCGTTTGGGCCGGCAGGAGGTGGCATGGCGGCGTTTGACGAGGGTGCGGTGCCAACGCAGTACCGTGTCGGGGCGTACGAGCAGCCGTAACTGTCGCAGGACGTGCAGTGGCAGCCGGTGCAGCAGCGCTGCCAGGAATGCCCGATCACTGGGTATGAACCGGACCTTGTCCTTGCCGAGTTGGCGTTCCAACACGGTGTTCTGGTGACGCAGGGCGAGGATCTCCGCATCCTTGTCCCGGTCGGTCATCGGCAGCAGGCGAAGCATCGCGAACGCGTTCGACACGCCCAGGTAAGCCAGTCGCAGCAGCACGATCGATCATCATGACGCGCGGATCACGCACTACGCGAGAGCACCGACTCGAGTGACCGCGACCGACGACCGTGAGGCCTGGTGCGGGCCCCCGACCAGGGCGGATGACATTCCCGGCAAGCGCAGGATCGGCGATGGAGTGGTCGGGCCGTGGCGGGCGGAGTTGTTGTCCGGGTGGGGTCTTCGTCCGTTGCAGTGCTGGACGTACTCGTTCAGCACGGCGCGTAGGTGGCGTCGGCCGAAGATGAGGATCCGGTCGGTGACCTCTGAACGGACGGTGCGTACGAATCTCTCCGCGTGCGCATTCGCTTGGGGGCACCGCGGAGGGATCTTTACGACTTTGATGCCCTGGCAGGCGAGGACCATGCCGAACGACCTGCTGAACTGGCCGGCCCGGTTGCGTATGAGGAAGTCGAACTCGGATGCGCGGTGGCCGAGGTCCATCAGGAGATCGCGGGCCTGTTGCGTGGTCCAGGGGCCGTCCGGATGGCCGGTCACTCCGAGGACGTGCACGTACCGGGTGCCGACTTCCATCGCAAAGAGCACATACAGCCGCCGCAGGGTGACGGCGCAGTCCACGTGGAAGAAGTCGACGGCGAGTGTGGCCTGGGTCTGGGTGCGGAGGAAGTGCCGCCATGTTGTGTCGGTCTGCCGTTCAGGTGCCGGGGGTATTTTCCGGCGTTTGAGGACCCTGCGGATGGTGGAGGCGCCCACGCGGTGGCCGAGCTTGAGCAGCTCGCCCTGGATGCGCTGGTATCCCCACGAGGTGTTCTCCCGGGCGAGTTGTTCGATGAGCGTGGCGATCGCCTGGTCGATCGGCGGGCGGCCGGTTCGGGTACGTCCACTTCTTCGTCACCAGTCGACGGTGCCACCGCAGAATCGTGTCGGGTGTGACCAGGCGGTGCTGTCGCAGCTGCCGCGGCAGCTGTCGGATCAGCGCGGCGAGGTACGCGCGGTCGGCCCAGGTAAGGCGCGGCTTGGGGTTTCGTGCGGCGCAGCACCGCTACCTCGTGCCGCAGAACGAGCAGCTCGATGTCCTTGGAGGTGGAGGAACGGCAGAGGAGCACGCACCAGCCGAGCAGCCGGGTGAAGATCAAATAGAGCAGACGTAGCGGCACACTCCGAGTCCTTCCCAGCGAGTGCTACTCCACTCATTACCGCTGGTCATCGCGCCGGGCCGAGTTCTGGAACCCCGCACGGCACGATCAGCCCATGAGAACCGCGGCCGCTCCACCTGCTGGCGAAGCACAGCGACCTCATGACGGAGAAGCAAGGATCTCAGCGTTGTTCGCCGCATTCGATCGACCCAGCACAAGGAGGCAACCCAGGAGTCGGCAGAAGATCAGGTAGAGCAGTCGCAGACCCACAATCAGCGATCATGCCCATATTCGGGCCATAGCAAAGCCCCAGGTCAGCCGCCGTACTGCAGTAATGACGCCCTTAGGCCGGGAAGAGGTACGGATGCGGGCCGCCGACCTCCTCGAGGAGGGCGTGGAAGTCCGCCTGTCGCCCGGGAGTTACGGGTGAGTGAGAAGTCGGTCTACCAGTGGCGCCGCGCCTGGAAGGCGGGCGGACGCGAGGGCCTGCGTTCCAGGGGCCCTTCCGGCTACGGCTGCCGGCTCGGCCCCCACCTGCAGGCCAAGCTCGCGACGTGGCTGCCGGCTGGCACCACCACGTCACCCTTGTCTCCCTCGCCCACGCAGCTCACGGACGACCTCGTAGAGGCTACGGACGCTCCTGGCAACCTGGACCGGCGCCTGCACCACCTGCCACCGCGACATACCCGCCCTGATACCGACCTGACCCAAGCCCTAGTAAGCCCCCAAGACCCCTCTCACCTGCGGAAACACCCCACCTCATCGCAGCTGGCTATACACGCAATGTATACCCATGGTGTAGAGTGCTGCGCATGTCAATCGGCCACACCCTGCTCGGACTTCTGGAGTCCGGCCCACGCCATGGCTACGACCTCAAGAGAGCCTTCGACGAGCGGTTCGGGCACGACCGTCCGCTCCACTACGGACAGGTCTACTCGACCATGTCCCGCCTCCTGAAGAACGGCCTCGTCGAGGTCGACGGCATCGAGCACGGTGGCGGCCCCGAGCGCAAGCGCTACGCCATCACCGAGGCCGGCATCACCGATGTGGAGCAGTGGCTCAGGCAGCCCGAGAAGCCCGAGCCGTACCTCCAGTCCGTCCTCTACACCAAGGTCGTCCTCGCGCTGATGACCGGCCGGGACGCCGCGGACCTGCTCGATGTGCAGCGCGCAGAGCATCTGCGCCTGATGCGCGAGCTGACCCAGCGCAAGCGCACCGGCGACCTCAGCGATCAGCTCATCTGTGACCACGCTCTCTTCCACCTCGAGGCCGACCTGCGCTGGCTGGAGCTCACCGCCGCGCGTCTCGGCCAACTCGCCAAGGCGGTAACCCCATGACCCCCGCGGGCTCGCTCCTCATAGCCGAAGGGCTGCACAAGTCCTACGGGCCCACCCCCGCCCTGGACGGCGCGGACTTCTCCATCCACCCGGGTGAGGTCGTCGCCGTCATGGGCCCCTCGGGCTCCGGCAAGTCGACCCTGCTCCACTGCCTCGCCGGGATCGTCACCCCGGACTCCGGCACCGTCAACTACAGCGGACGGGCGCTGTCCGCGATGCCGGACTCCCAGCGCAGCGCGCTGCGCCGCGGCGAGTTCGGCTTCGTCTTCCAGTTCGGCCAGCTGGTCCCGGAGCTCAGCTGCGTGGAGAACGTCGCGCTGCCGCTGCGGCTGAACGGCGTACGGCGCAAGGAGGCCGAGACCCGCGCCCTGGCCTGGCTGGAGCGGCTGGAGGTCGACGACGTACGCGCCAAGCGGCCCGGGGAGGTCTCCGGCGGCCAGGGGCAGCGCGTCGCCGTGGCCCGCTCCCTGGTCACCAACCCGCGCGTGCTGTTCGCCGACGAGCCGACCGGCGCCCTGGACTCGCTCAACGGCGAGCGGGTGATGGAGCTGCTGACCGAGGCCGCCCGGGAGACCAGCGCCGCCGTCGTCCTGGTCACCCACGAGGCGCGCGTCGCCGCGTACTCCGACCGCGAGGTCGTCGTACGGGACGGCAAGGCGCGGGACATGGCGGGCGTGCGGTGAGCGGCACCGGAAACGTAACCTCGCTGCGGGGTGCGGAGGAGGGGGCGCAGGAGCACGCCCCCGAGACGGGGCAGGCGCCTCAGGCGCCCCCCGTCCGCCCGGAGCCCCGCCAGCGGGTCGGCCCGGCCCGCTGGGCCGCGGATCTGGCGACGGGGGCGCGGTTCGCGGTCTCCGGCGGCCGGGAGAGCTGGGCCAGGACGCTCCTGACGGCGGTCGGCGTCGGGCTCGGCGTAGCGCTGCTGCTGATCGCCGCCGCCGTCCCGCATATCGTCTCGGCGCGCGACGACCGCACCAGCGCCCGCTCCTATACGAGCGCCTACTCCAGCGACCTCAAACCGGGCCCCGGCACCGTGCGGCTCGGCTTTGGATCCACCACCTTCCGCGGCTCCGACATCACGGGGCTCCTGCTGGCCCCCGACGGCGACCGGCCGGCCCTGCCCCCGGGCGTCGACCGGATCCCCGCGACCGGCGAGATGGTGGTCTCCCCCGCCCTGAAGAAGCTGCTCGCCGACGGCGACAACAAGCTGCTCAGGGAACGCCTCGACTACAAGATCGTCGGCACCATCGGCGACGAGGGACTGGCCGGACCGGCCGAGCTCTTCTACTACGCGGGCGTCGGACCCGACGCCGTCGAGGACGTCGGCAACCGTCTCGACCACTGGGGTGACAACTCCCCGAAGCAGGATCAGGAGCTGGACCCGGTCCTGCTGATGCTGATCGTCGTGGGCTGTGTGGTGCTGCTGCTGCCCGTGGCCATCTTCATCGCCACCGCCGTACGCTTCGGCGGCGAGCGCCGCGACCGACGGCTCGCCGCGCTGCGCCTGGTGGGCGCCGACAGCCGGATGACGCGGCGGATCGCGGCCGGCGAGGCACTGGTCGGCTCCCTCCTCGGACTCGTGGTCGGCACCGGGATCTTCCTGCTGGTCAGGCAGTTCATCGGCGGGGTAGCGGTGTTCGGCACCAGCGTCTTCTCCTCCGACGTCCAGCCCTCGACCGCCATCACCACGCTGATCATGGTCGCGGTGCCCACCTGCGCCGTCGTGGTCACCCAGATCGCGCTGCGCAGCATCACCATCGAACCGCTCGGCGTCGTACGCAACACCGCGCCCAAGCCGCGTCGCCTGTGGTGGCGGCTGCTGTTCCCCGTCCTCGGCCTCGCGCTGCTGCTGCCGCGCCTCAGCTCGGGAACGGGGAGCAGCAACGGCGACATGTACCAGGTCGCGGCCGGTGCGGTGCTGATACTCGTCGGCATCACCGCGCTGCTGCCATGGCTGGTCGAAGCCGTCGTCAAGCGCTTCGGCGGCGGCCCCGTCCCCTGGCAGCTCGCCACCCGGCGGCTCCAGCTCAGCAGCGGCGCCGCCTCGCGCGCGGTCAGCGGCATCACGGTCGCGGTGGCCGGCGCGATCGCGATCACCATGCTCTTCGCCGCCGCGGAGAGCGACAACACCACCTCCACCGGACAGGACCCGACCCGCGCCGATGTGGTGGCGTACATCCCGGTGGACACCGGCGCGCAGGCGCGGGACGCCACCGCGCAGTACACCGGCACCAAGGGCGTGCGCGACGCGCTCGGCGTCACCGAAGGAATGGTCAGCGACCCGAACAGCAAGGCCAAGGCCCCAGGCGACATCCCGGTCCAGAGCGTGATGGTCGGCGACTGCCGCACGCTGAAGGAGCTGGCGCGGATCGGCGACTGCCGCGACGGCGACGTCTTCGTCACCAAGCCCGCCGAGTTCGACGACAAGGACACCTACTTCACCAAACCGGGCGCGACGGTCAACCTCAGCTTCGACGAGGACTACAACCCCTCCCGCAGCAAGACGCGGCTGTGGACGATCCCCAAGTCCACGCCCGTCGTGGACCTCAAGAAGGACCCGCAGGGCAGCGAGCACTCCGGCATCCTGGCCACCCCGGGCGCGCTGGACATCGCCGACCTGGACGAGCCCTCGGTGCAGATGATGCTCCGGCTCGACCCGAAGGTCCCGGACGCCATCGAGTACGCCCGCAACACGGCCGCCCGGGTCTCCTCCCAGTCGGACACCTACGAGTTGCGCAGCACCAAGCAGTCGGACGAGTTCCGGACCATCAAGCGCGGCCTGTTCATCGGCGCCTCGGCCACCCTGCTGCTGATCGGCGCGAGCATGATCGTCTCCATGCTGGAGCAGCTGCGCGAACGCAAGAAGCTCCTCTCGGTCCTGGTCGCCTTCGGTACCCGCCGCGCCACCCTCGGCTGGTCCGTCCTGTGGCAGACCGCGATCCCGGTGGTCCTGGGCCTGGCCCTGTCGGTCGCGGGCGGCATCGCCCTGGGGGCGATCCTGCTCAAGATGGTCGACGAGCCGATCGCCGTGGACTGGGCGAGCGTCACCACGATGACCGGAATCGGCGCGGGCGTGATCCTGCTGGTGACCCTGGTCTCCATGGGGCCGCTGTGGCGCATGATGCGGCCGGAAGGGCTCCGTACGGAGTAGCGCGCGAACGGTGCGCTTGTTGCCGCCGGGCCCATCCCACCTGGGGAAAGGGCCCGGCGGTCGGGTGTTTCGGGGTTTATGCCACCCGTTGGAGTGAATCCCGTCTTACGGGACACATGACGGTGGCGCGGCCTACGATGATTGCCTCGACACCAACCACCGGGAGACCAGCTATGTCTGCTGCCGCAGTCGAGGGGCCCTACCGCCCCGAGCCGCTGACTCTGCTCGAAGAAGCCAACAAGCTCATGGAGCAGCACCCGGGCTATCGAGTCGAGATCATCGGGGGAGTAATCACCGTGGCCCCACCGCCGGACTTTCCTCATGCGAGGGTGCTGACCAACCTCATGATCCCCTTCCTGGGGGCTGGCCTGCACAGCGAGGAAACGCAGGTAGTCCAAGGGGTCGGCTTGTGGCTGCCGACCGGACCTGAGGACTACGCCATCCCGGACCTCGCGGTGGTCGACGCCGACATCGACGAGCACCTCGTCGAGAACAACTGCTACGACCCCGTGGCCTTCCGCCTCGTCCTCGAGGTCACCTCGTCCAACTACAACAACGACCTGCGGAACAAGGTCACCGCATACGCCGAAGCCAAGATCCCGGTATATCTGATCGTCAACCGCAAGCACGGCCGTGTCCATGTGCTGACCGACCCCGTCGCGGGCGGATACGACACGCACCGCGTCCATGCCCCCGGCGAGCAGATCACTCTGCCCGACTCGGTCGGCGCCAAGGTCACCCTCGACGCGGCTGAATTGCTGGCGGCAGGAGAGCGCAAAGCCTGACCCGCTTACCCCTTAACGATCCGCACCGGCAACACCCCCAACGCCCCCCGCAGCGCCTCCGCGAACGCCTCGAACTCCTCCTGCCGCGCCGCCCCCGCCCGCATCGCGAGCGCGATCCGGCGCGCCGGTGCCGGGTCGGCGAAGTAGCCGGTGGCCAGCTGGTCGCTGCGTCCCGTCTCCACACGCAGTGCCGTACGCGGGAGCAGCGTCACCCCGAGGCCGCCCGCGACCAGCTGCACCAGCGTGGAGAGCCCGGCGGCGCTCGTGGTCACCGGGGCGCCCTCCGTACGGCCCGCCTCGCGGCAGATGTCCAGGGCCTGGTCGCGCAGGCAGTGCCCCTCGTCGAGCAGCAGCAGATCCAGCTCCTTCAGCGCCGCGCGCGGGATGTCGCTGCGCCCGCCCAGCCAGTGGTCCTGGGGTGTGACGAGCACGAAGTCCTCGTCGAACAGCGGCAGTTCGACCACGCCGGGGGCGGCCAGCGGGACCGCGAGCAGCAGCAGGTCGAGCCGGCCCTGGGCGAGCCCGTCCAGCAGTGAGGCGGTCTGCTCCTCGTGCACCTGGAGGTCGAGCAGCGGATAGCGGTCGCGTACCAGCCGCAGCACGGTCGGCAGCAGATATGGCGCCACAGTCGGGATCACCCCGAGCCGCAGCACCCCGGTGAACGGCGCCCGCGCCGCCTCCGCCTCCTCCATCAGCGCACCCACCGCCTCCAGCACCGTACGGGCGCGCGCCGCCAGCCGCTCCCCCGCCGGGCTGAGCAGCACCTTGCGCGTCGTACGCTCCAGGAGCTGCACCCCGAGCGCCTCCTCCAGCGCGGCGACGGCGCCCGACAGCGCGGGCTGGCTCATGCCGATGGCGGCCGCGGCATCGCGGAAGTGCAGCTGCTCGGCGACCGCGGCGAACGCCCTGAGCTGGGAGAGGCTGGGCTGACGTGACTTCCGCCCAGGGCCTCCGGGGATGACTGCCGCAGCCAACTGATAACCACCTCCGATCAACAGCACCCAGTCTAGCTATTTCACTGATCAATGCCTTGTGTGCCAGGGTGGTCCAGTCCAACCCCGAGGAAACCACCACATAACGGTTTCCTCCGCTGAATGCTGCAAGGAGAGCGCGTGCTCACTGTCGGTGACAAGTTCCCCACGTATGACCTGACCGCCTGCGTGTCGCTGGAGAGCGGCAAGGAGTTCGCGCAGATCGACCACAAGTCCTACGAGGGCAACTGGCGCGTGGTCTTCTTCTGGCCGAAGGACTTCACCTTCGTATGCCCGACCGAGATCGCCGCGTTCGGCAAGCTGAACGACGAGTTCGCCGACCGCGACACGCAGATCCTCGGCGTCTCCGGCGACTCCGAGTTCGTCCACCACGCCTGGCGCAAGGACCACCCCGACCTGCGTGACCTGCCCTTCCCGATGCTGGCCGACTCCAAGCACGAGCTGATGCGGGACTGCGGCGTCGAGGGCGAGGACGGCTTCGCGCAGCGTGCCGTCTTCATCGTCGACCAGAACAACGAGATCCAGTTCACCATGGTGACCGCCGGTTCCGTGGGCCGTAACCCCAAGGAGGTCCTGCGGGTTCTCGACGCCCTGCAGACCGACGAGCTGTGCCCCTGCAACTGGAGCAAGGGCGAGGACACCCTGGACCCGGTCAAGCTCCTCTCGGGCGAGTGAGCTGACCGATATGGCACTCGACGACCTCAAGTCCGCCCTGCCGGACTACGCCAAGGACCTCAAGCTCAACCTGGGCTCGGTCATCGGCAACTCCGACCTGCCGCAGCAGCAGCTGTGGGGCACCGTGCTGGCCTGCGCGATCGCCTCGCGCTCGCCGCGCGTGCTGGCGGAGCTGGAGCCGGAGGCCAAGGCCAATCTGAGCCCCGAGGCCTACACCGCCGCCAAGTCGGCCGCCGCCATCATGGCGATGAACAACGTCTTCTACCGGACCCGGCACCTGCTGTCGGACCCGGAGTACGGCACCCTGCGCGCGGGTCTGCGGATGAACGTCATCGGCAACCCGGGCGTGGAGAAGACCGACTTCGAGCTCTGGTCGCTGGCGGTGTCCGCGATCAACGGCTGCGGCCAGTGCCTGGACTCGCATGAGCAGGTGCTCCGCAAGGCGGGCGTGGACCGGGAGACGGTCCAGGAAGCCTTCAAGATCGCCGCGGTGGTGCAGGCGGTCGGCACCACGCTCGACGCCGAGGCCACCCTGGCCGCGAACGGCTGACGGCACCCGGCCAAGGCGCATAGCCGCATAGCCGCATAGCCGCATACGGGGCGTTCCCACCGAACCGGTGGGGACGCCCCTCGCGCATACCCGTATGCCTCCGCCGGATGTCCGACCCCGCCGGTAAGGTCACGGACCATGGCTCAAGACACGGACCACACCGCCCCGTTGGCCGAGGCGAGTCGACTCCTGACCGAGGTCGCCAATGACGCGGAGTACGTCGGCGAGGAGGACGAGGAGTGGGCGGACGGCGCCCGCACCGTCCGCGAGGCGTACACCCGCGCCCTGCGGATGGACCCGGCGAGCCTGGAGGCGGCCGTGGGACTCGCCGTGCTGGCCGGTGCCGAGCTCCGCTTCCATATCGTCAACCACGTGGACGGGTCCTGGTGGGAAGAGGACTCGGACCCTCTCACCGGGATACCGGCCGACGACGAGACCGGGCGCCGGCTCGTCGCCGAGGCGATCCGCGCGGCCCGGCACGTCCTGTCCCTGGAACCGGACAACAACCTCGCCGTCTATCTCGAAGCGCTGGCCCATGAGTGCGGGGGCGCCCACGACGAGGCGCTGGACCGCTATCTGCGCGCCGTGGAGCTCGACGCCTGGGACCATGTGGCCAAGGACCGCGCCCAGGCGCTCGACGACGCATACGACCCGCCGCGCCACGAAGGGCCGGACCCCAATCCGCACTCCCGGCACTTCTGGCTGCTCCGCGACAGCGTGTGGACCAGCAACTCCGGTGACGAGGAAGTGGCGTACTGGCGCCTCGGCGACCCGGCGGACGTGCGGGACGCGATCGAGACGGTGGTGGCGGACAAGGCGCGGTACAACCCCGATCTGCCGTCCGTACGGGACGGCGGCATCAGCCTGATCACCTACGCCCCGGGCCGGCCGCCGAGCACGGTCGACATCTACGAAGCGCTGCGCCCCACGCCCGCCGGGCCACCGGCCGTGGACTGGACGGCCGTGGCCCTCGAAGAGCCGCCGCCCGGCAGGTGTCTTCCCACCGGACAGCCGGTGCGCGTCGGCGGCCGGGTGCACTTCGACGGGGAGGGCGAACGCGCCGAGGAGTGAAGGCCGGCCGGGGCGCCCCGGCCAGGGCGCGCCGACCGGCGGCTCACTCGCCCCCGTCGTGCCGCGTCGGCGCGATCTCCGCGGCGGTGGAGCCGTGCGGCCCCTGCGTCGCGCGCAGCGCGGCCTCCTTGTTGTACGTCCGCAGATAGCCGACGACCGTGTTGGCGACCGCCACCAGCGGTACGGCCACCACCGCGCCGCCGATCCCGCCGATCAGCGAGCCGGCCGCGACCGAGAGCACCACGGCCAGCGGATGCACCCGCACCGCCCGGCCCAGGATGAAGGGCTGGAGGATGTGGCCCTCGATCTGCTGCACCGCCAGCACCACCACGAGCACCATCGCCGCCGTCCACACGCCCTGGGTGACCAGCGCGACCACGACCGCCAGCGCGCCGGAGACGACGGCGCCGACGAGCGGGATGAAGGCGAAGAGGAAGATGAAGACGGCGAGCGGGACGGCCATCGGGACGTCGAGGAAGAAGATGCCGACGCCGATGAAGATGGCGTCGATCAACGCCACGATCACCGTGCCGCGCACATAGGCGGTGAGCGTGGTCCAGGCCCGCGGGCCCGCGCCCGCCACGCCCTCGCGGGCCGGGGCGGGGACGAGCTTGAGGAACCAGGCCCAGATCTTCGGTCCGTCGTACAGCAGGAAGAGCGTGCTGAACATCGCCAGCAGGATGCCGGTCAGCACTTCCACGATGACGGTGACGCCTTCGAGCCCGGCGGAGGTGAGCTCTTCGGTGTTGGCGCCGATCGCGTCGCGCAGGTTGTTGGCGATCTGGTTGATCTGCTTCTCGGTGACGTGGAAGGGGCTGTTGAGCAGCCAGTCCCGCAGATCGTCGATGCCTGCCTGGACCTTGCTGGACAGGTCGTCGATGTTCTCCATGACCTGCCAGACCACGAACCAGATGACCAGGCCCATGATGATGAAGCCGGAGATGAAGGTGATGGCGGTGGCCAGGCCGCGGGGGACGCCCCGGTTCCGCAGGCGGGTGACGGTCGGCTCCAGCATCGCGGTGATCAGCAGCGCGACGGTGAAGGAGAGCACGACCAGTTCGACGGCGCTGATGACGGTCATCAGCACATAGACCGTCCCCGCGAGCACCAGCAGCCGCCAGCCGACCTCGGCGGCGACCCGGACGCCCCAGGGGACGGCGGCGACGGGGTCGGGCTTGGCGGAGATGGCGGGGGCGTAGGCGGGCGGGGCGGGCACGCTGGCCGGCTCCCGGCGGGCCGGGGCCGCGCCGTCGGGGCCTGCGCCCGCCGCGATCGCGGGTTCCAGGGCCGGGCGGGCCAGGCCGGAGCCACGCACGGCGGAGCCGTCGGAGTCAGGGGGGTCGGCGGAGCCGTTGGAGTCAGGGGGGTCGGCGGAGCCCTCAGGATCGGCGAGACCCGGATCGGCAGGCTCGGCGGGGCCGTTCACGCCCTCAGCTCTGCCGGCGCCCTCAGCCCGGCCGGCGTCGCCCAGGGTCTTGTCGGCACCCTGGCCCCTGCCGACCCGTTCGCTCCTGCCGTCGTCGGTGTGCGCGTCGTCCGGGTCGGCGGCGTCGGCCTGGGCGGCCTCGGCATGGCGCTCCAGCCGCTCGGACAGCCGGGTCAGGCCGGCTCCCATTCTGCCGACCCAGTGTGGCAATGCGGACATTTCGCTTCCCCTACCCCCAGTTCCCCCGTGGTCGTCGGAACGACGTTACAGCCTGAGGACGCGGGAAACCCCCGGCCGGTTGCGGTCGGGGGTTTCGCGAAGTGGGACGCCGGAGGCGACCGAGTGAGGCCGAAAGCATCAGTAGTAGTTGTTGGCCTGCCAGAACGACCACGCGCCGCAGGGGCTCTGGTAGCGCTCGTTCATGTAGTTCAGGCCCCACTTGATCTGGGTGGCCGGGTTGGTGCGCCAGTCGGCGCCCACCGAGGACATCTTGGAGGCCGGCAGCGCCTGCACCAGACCGTACGCACCCGAGGAGGGGTTCTCGGCGCGGTAGTTCCAGGTGCTCTCGTGGTTCACGATGTTGCTGAAGCACTGGAACTGGTCGGCCGGGACGATCTGCCGCGCCATGGCCTGGACCTCGGCGACGGTGTACGAGGCCTGCTGCGGGAAGCTGCTCGGCTCGCGGGTGGCCGAACGGCTCGCCGCCTCCTCGAGCTTCTTCTTGGCTGCCGCGCGCTCCTTGGCGAGCTTCGCCTCGGCGGCCGCCTTCTCGGCGGCCAGCTTCTTGCCCTTGGCGTCCTTGGCGGCCTGCTTGCGGGCAGACTCCTCAGCGGACTTCTTCGCCTCCGCGTCGGCCGCGGTGGACTGCACGTCCGCCTGCTGCGTCAGGGACGCGGTCTGCGCCACGGCCTGTTGGCCGGCGGGTATGTCCGCAAGGAGCGTCGTATCGGCGGCGGTCGCCTCGACGGGGTCGGTTGAGCTCGGCTGCTCTCCGCCCGCGGCAACGCCAACGACAGCGCCCACAGTGGTGACCGCGGTGGCCGAGGCCACTGCGAATCCCCGGACCGAAATCCGGCTCACACGGTTTCCTTCCAGCATCGCCCGCTTAGGTGACCTCGCGGACGCAATCGTGCCCCTGGCGCTGACCTCCCCTTGTTCCGTCCCCCTGTTGCACATGGGGACGGCTGGTCACGGGAGGCACTGGCCCGGTGGACCCTCCCTCGGGAGAGCCGCAAGGTGCTCGGGCGGCATACGGCGAACGCTGTTTAGTTCTGGTACTGCTGTTGCTCCGTACCGCTGGGGGTACTGGTGTGCCGTATGCGGGGCCTGACAGGACCCACACACTGCCGGAAGCGGACGCCCGGAGGCAATTCTCCGTTGAGTGTGAAAGCTCACACCCCGTTTACGCCCTGGGATTTCCGGAAACCCGAGCGCACCAAGACGCCGCGCGGCTAAGCTCTTTCGGCTCAGCCGCGCGGCGCCCTGGACTGCGCGTGTCGCGTACTCCCCTCAACTACCTCAGATATGGCCGTCTTCGAGCATTTCGGTCACCAGGGCGGCGATCGGCGACCGCTCGGAGCGGGTGAGGGTGACGTGGGCGAACAGCGGATGCCCCTTGAGCTTCTCGACCACCGCGACGACGCCGTCATAGCGCCCGACGCGGAGATTGTCCCGCTGTGCCACGTCATGGGTGAGTACCACCCGGGAGTTGGAGCCGATCCGGGACAGAACGGTCAGCAGAACGTTCCGTTCGAGGGACTGCGCCTCGTCCACGATCACAAAGGCGTCATGGAGCGAGCGGCCCCGGATGTGGGTGAGCGGCAGCACCTCCAGCATCCCGCGCCCCACCACCTCCTCGATCACATCCGAGGTGGTCACCGCCGACAGCGTGTCGAAGACGGCCTGGGCCCACGGGCTCATCTTCTCCGACTCGGAGCCCGGCAGATAGCCCAACTCCTGCCCGCCCACCGCGTACAGCGGCCGGAAGATCATCACCTTCCGGTGCTGCTGACGCTCCAGCACCGCCTCAAGACCGGCGCACAGCGCCAGCGCCGACTTGCCCGTACCGGCCCGGCCGCCCATCGAGACGATCCCGATGTCCGGGTCGAGCAGCAGATCCAGCGCGATGCGCTGCTCCGCGCTGCGCCCGTGGATGCCAAATGCCTCGCGGTCGCCGCGCACCAGCCGCACCTGCCCGTCGGGCGTGACCCGGCCCAGGGCCTTGCCGCGCTCCGACTGCAGCACCAGACCGGTGTGCACCGGCAGCTCCGCCGCCTCGGGGACATACGCGGTCTCGGCCGCGAAGAGGTCGTCCACCTGCTCGGCGCTGACGGCCAGCTCGGCCATCCCGGTCCAGCCCGAGTCGGTTATCGCCAGCTCCGCGCGGTACTCCTCGGCCAGCAGCCCGACCGAGGATGCCTTGATGCGCAGCGGGAGGTCCTTCGAGACGACCGTGACGTCGTACCCCTCGGCCTGAAGGTTCCTGGCGACCGCGAGGATCCGCGAGTCGTTGTCGCCCACCCGGCCGCCTTGGGTCAGGAAGGCGGCCGGCAGGAGGCCCGGGTCGGAGTGGTTGAGCTCGACACGCAAGGTGCCGCCCAGATCGCCGATCGGGATCGGGGCGTCCAGACGGCCGTGCCGGATCCGGTACTCGTCCAGCAGGCGCAGCGCCTGCCGGGCGAAGTAACCGAGCTCCGGGTGGTGCCTCTTGGACTCCAGCTCGGTGACCACGACGACCGGCAGCACGACTTCGTGCTCGTCGAAGCGGGCCATGGCATTCGGGTCGGCGAGCAGGACGCTGGTGTCGAGAACATAGGTGCGCCGGTCTTGCTCGCGGCGTTTCTTGCTGGTCACCACGGGTGGACGAACCCCCTCGGGAGAGGTTGGGGTGCGACGGCGTCGCGGGAACGAGTCCCCCGGCCCGCAGGCGGGGGACGGACCGGGCTCAGGCCCAAGCGGAAGGGCCGAGCGCCGGCCCTCCACGTCATACGCACGATCCGCGTCGTCCGTGTGCAAAGGGCCTCCCGGGCGAACGAGCACATGCCGTCCGCTGGCAGTTCGACACCCCTAGGACAGTTGGGGCAGGGCGTCGACCTGGAAGGGATATTCCCTCGAACGTGCGCAGCCATGCAATGGCATATGACGGCGCGCACGTGAACGTTGTGAAACCCGCACGTTTCGGGGCGGGATGAGGCCGTAGCCGAAACCGTACGGACGCATCAGCCGTCCGGGCCCGACTGCCGTACCGCGTACGGGACTAGTAGCCGTACCGCCGGTGACGCGCGGCGTAGTCACGCAGCGCGCGGAGGAAGTCGACCTTGCGGAAGGCCGGCCAGAAGACCTCGCAGAAGTAGTACTCCGAATGGGCGCTCTGCCAGAGCATGAAGCCCGACAGCCGCTGTTCGCCGCTGGTGCGGATGACGAGGTCCGGGTCGGGCTGGCCGCGCGTGTACAGGTGTTCGGAGATCAGGTCGATGTCGACGACCTCGGCAAGCTCCTCGAAGCTGGTGCCCTTGCTCGCGTGGTCGAGCAGCAGCGACCGCACCGCGTCGGCGATCTCCTGCCGGCCGCCGTAGCCGATGGCGACGTTGACGAGTATCCCGTCGATGTGCTCGGTGTCCCGCTCGGCCTCCTTGAGGACCGTCTGGGTCCGGTCGGGCAGCAGATCGCGGTTCCCGACGTGGTGCACCCGCCAGCGGCCGTCGGCGGCCAGGTCGCGCACCGCGCCCTCGATGATGCCCAGGAGCGGGATCAGCTCCTCCTCGGGGCGGTCGAGGTTGTCGGTGGACAGCATCCAGAGCGTGACGACCTCGACGTCCGTCTCGTTGCACCAGCCGAGCAGCTCCTGGATCTTGCTCGCGCCGGCCTTGTGACCCTGCATGGTCGTGCCCCCGGCCGCGCGGGCCCAGCGGCGGTTGCCGTCGAGGATGACACCGATGTGCTTGGGCACCTGGGCGTGGTCGAGGCGGCCTTCCACCCGGCGTGCGTAGAGCCCGTACACCAGGTCGCGCAACTTCACGTCTTCCAGCCCCTCAGTGCCTTGCATGGCTTGCGATGGCGGTCCGCCCAAGGCCGCACCCTACTGCGGCAGGGGGGCGCTGGCGAACCGGGTGCGCCCCCTGATTTACCGCACCCATCCCGCAAAACATCACGCTCCGTAGTCGACCGGTGTGCGTTCCGTCCGGGTCGATGGCCAGTACGCCCCGGAATCGCCCGGAAAAGAAGCGGGCCGGTCCGTGGGGGGGATACGGACCGGCCCGAGGGGGGGCTTCCACCATAACGCTTTGTGAGGGATAGTCCAGGCATCGACGAGGGTGACAATGAATGTCGCCGAGAATCCGTCGGGAATACCGCCGGCCGCGTCAGGCCGCGAGCCCCCCGAGCACCAGCCCCGCACCGGCCCCGAGGATCATGAAGGGGCCGAACGCCATCCCGGTTCCACGGGCCGCCCGGCGTGTCGCCAGCAGCGCGACGGCGTAGCACGAGCCCAGCAGCAGCCCCGCGAAGGCGCCCAGGACCAGCACCGCCCAGCCGTACCAGCCCAGCGCGATGCCAAGCCCCAGGGCCAGCTTCACATCGCCGAACCCCAGCCCGCCGGGGCTGATCAGATGGAGCACGAGGTACGCGCCGCCCAGCGCCGCCCCGCCCAGCAGCGCCCGCCGCCACGACCCGGCGCTGTGCGGCAGCAGCGTCGCCACGCCGAGCAGCACCGCCGCCCCGCCCGCCAGCGGCAGCGTCAGCACGTCAGGCAGCCGGCGCACCGCCCGGTCCACGCCCGCCAGCAGCACCGTCGGCGGCGTGAGCAGCAGCCACACCGCCAGCTCGGGGCGGTCGCCGACGGCCGCCGCCAGCACCGCGCACACCAGCGCGGTGAGAGCCGCGGTCAGGGCGGCGCCCGTACCGTAGCCCCGCCCGCCCACCCCGCAGCCCGGGCAGCGGGCGAGCCCCAGCCAGCCGCGGGCCGCCCCGGTGAGCGCGTGCCCACGCGGGCAGGCCCCGCGCCACGGTTCCTCGGGCTCCACGGCCAGCCGGTAGCGGGCCCGGGGCACGAGCATTCCGGCCGCCGCGCCGTACGCGGCGGCGAAGACGATCAGGGGCACGGACACGGGCCGAGCCTACGGAAGCGGGGCCGGGTGCGACACTCGCATCGGGCACCGGACGCGGGATGGGAGATGGACGGAAAGGCGGGGCGGGATGGGCCGTTGGCGGGACGGGACGGGGACGCTGCGCGTGCGGGGCGGCGCGCATGACGACGTACGCGAGGACTTGTACGGCGATGTAGGCGGCGGCGCGCATGGCGACGTACACGGCGGTGAGCGCAACGCGGACGTCCCCCTGGAGGTCGCCGCCTCCTACCGGGCCCGCACCCGCGGGCTGCTCGGCCGGGACGGGGTGACGGGCGCGCTGCTGCTCACCCCCGCGAGCAGCGTCCACACCTTCGGGATGCGCTTCGCCATCGACGTCGCCTATCTCGACCGCCGGCTGACCGTTCTGGCCGTGCGCACCATGCGCCCCGGCCGGCTCGGGCTGCCCAGGCCCCGCGCCCGCCATGTCCTGGAGGCCGAGGCGGGCGCCATGGAGCGCTGGGGGTTGCGGACCGGCGCCCGTGTCACAGTCCGGTGCCCGGGCGCATAGCCGCGACAAGGTCCGAGCTGTACGCTGTGGCACCGGTGTCATGGTTGGACACCCTCGATCGCGTATCGAGGTCATTGAGGTAGAGGTACAGGGGTAGGGGTTGCACGGTGACAATCACGGGCAAAATTCTGCGGTTTGACGAGTTTCGCGGCTACGGGTTCATCGCTCCCGACGACGGCGGCGAGGACGTCTTCATGCACGCCAACGACCTGCTGGACGAGAAGCATCTGTTCCAGCCGGGCAGCAAGGTGGAGTTCGTCCCGGAGTACGGCGACAAGGGTCCCAAGGCGGCCGAAGTACGGGTCGTCCAGCGGACCGCCGTGGTCCGGACCCACACGCCGGGACCGGCCGCCGAGTCGGGCGACGACACCATGTGCGATGTGCTGTCGATCGCCGAGTTCCGGCAGGAGCTGACCGAGGCGCTGGTCGAGGTGGGCGGCACGCTGACCGCCGACCAGATCAAGCAGGTGCGCAGACGCGTGCTCGAACTGGCTCAGGCGCACAACTGGATCGAGTCCTGAATCGAGTCCTAAGGGGCTTGGAGCGCCACACCGAACCGCCGCGCGGGGCATCGCCCCTGCCGCGGCGGTTCTTTTTCACGCCCCGGTTCACGCCCCGGGTCAGGCTCCGGTGACCGTCAGCATCGCCCAGAGCGCGACCGTCGCCGCGACGATGGTGGCCGGTCCGGTCAGCAGCCCGAGCCGGGTGAAGTCCCCCAGGCCGGAGCGGGCGCTTGAACTGGTGTCCATGCCGTAGCCACGGATCTCGCGCCGCCACAGCAAGGTGGCCAGCGAGCCGACATAGGTGAGGTTCGGCCCCAGGTTGACGCCGATCAGCACGGCGAGGACCGGGCCCGGACCGCCCGCGGCGGCGATCGGCAGCAGGGCGAGCGTGGCGGGGAGGTTGTTGACGAGGTTGGCCAGGACCGCCGCGACCCCGGCGATCGCCAGCAGCGCGGGCAGCCCGGCGCCGCCGGGAAGCAGCTGCGTAAGACCGGCCCCCAGCCCACCCGCCAGCACTCCCTGGACCACGACCCCCAGCGCGAGCACGAAGAGGCAGAAGAGCGGCCCCGTGGCGGCCACCGCGCCCCGCACCGTCTCCCGTCCGCGCGCCACCGCGCGCACCGCGAGGACCAGGGCGCCGGCCCAGGCCGCCCAGGCGGGATCCACGCCGACGAGCGAGGTGGCGACGAATCCGCAGAGGGTCAGTACGAGCACGGCCAGCGCGAACACCGGCACCTCGGGACGCCGGGCCGGCGGCGCCTGCGAGGTTCCGGCGGCCAGGTCGGCGGCGAAGTAGCGGCGGAAGACCAGATACTCGATGCCGACGGCCAGCAGCCACGCGGGCGCCATGAGCACGGCGAACCGCGTGAACGAAAGACCGCTGGCCTCCAGGGCCAGCAGATTGGTCAGATTCGAGACTGGCAGCAGCAGGGACGCGGAGTTCGCCAGGTGGGCGCAGGCGTACAGATGCGGGCGCGCCCGGGCGCCGAGCCGGGTGGCGGTGGCGAACACCACGGGTGTGAGCAGCACCACCGTGGCGTCCAGGCTGAGCACCGCGGTGACCATCGCCGCCACCGCGAAGACCCCGGCCAGCAGCCGGTCCGTACGGCCCCGGCAGGCCCGGGCCACCGCGTCTCCCGCGGCCTCGAACAGCCCCTCGTCCGCGCACATCCGGGCCAGCAGCAGCACCGCGGCCAGAAAGCCGACGACCGGCAGCAGTCTGCGGGTGACCTGCCACACCTCCGGGAGCGACACCGCCCCGACCGCCACCAGCAGCCCCGCGGCGGGCACCGCGGCGGCCGCCTCGGGCCACCCCCGGGGCCGTACGACGGCGAAGGCGAGCACGCCCAGCAGCAGGGCGACGGAAACGATCTCGGTGAGGGCGGTGCTCAGGGGGGCTCCCGATTCCAGATGCGACAAACACATCCATGATGGGATACGCGCCGAAGTGAACCGCCACGGCCCCCGCCCTACCGCCCCCGGGCCCTATCCCGAGCGGGCGAAGCTGACCTCGACCCGGCGGTTCTTCTTGCGCCCCTCCTCCGTGGAGTTGTCCGCGATCGGGTACTGCTCGCCGTAGCCGCGGATCTGGTACTGGACCGAGGAGTCCAGGTTCGCGGAGAGCGCGTGCTGGACGGCGTTGGCCCGTTCCTTGGAGAGCTTGAGGCCGTGCAGCGCGGAGCCGAGGTCGTCGGTGAAGCCGAAGACGCGGACGCTGGTCGCGTTCTGCTTCTCGATCTCCTGGGCGATGGCCCTGATCCGGGCGTTGGCCTCGCCGCCGAGCTTGGAGCTGTCCTTCTCGAACAGCACCTCGGCCTGGAGGGCGAACTTGACCTTGGCGTTGGTGTCCTCGCGGCGCTCGTCGCCGTCGTCGGTCTCGACGACCGACTTGATGTCCAGCACCCGGCCGGGGGCCAGCTTCGCGCTCCCGGCCAGCCGCAGATCGGGGTCCTTGGCGTCGATCTTGACCGGCGGCGTGGTGTCGGCGGGGGCGCCGGGGCCGCTGTCGGCGCGGGCCGCCGGGGCGGGGGTGACCAGGAGCGCGGTGGAGGCGAGCGCGGCGGCGATCAGCGAGCCCCGGCGGAGACGGGCGCGGCGGTCGGTGGGGCGCCGCTCGGCGGCACGGCGGTCGCGGGCGTCGGAGGCGCTGCGGTCATGGGCGCTGCGGTCGTCGAGTGTGGTCATCGCCGGCTCATCCCGTGAGCTCGATGCTGACCGACGGCATGGTCGGAATCTGGAAGTCGACCTTGGTGACGTTCGACGGCGGGGCCGGGAACTGGGCGAACAGCGGGCGGCTCTCGTTCGGCTTGATCCCCGAGAGCCCCGTCGTACACAGGCACTCCCCGTCGGTGTCCCGCAGCACCAGATAGCGCTTCTTGCCTGCCGAGTCGACGAGCGAGGCGCCCGACACGGACGACCGGGACTTCATCTCGGTCTCCTTGGAGCGCCAGTCCACCGCGTTGAAGAGCTGATCGCCGCGGTTGGTCACCGTCCCGTTCACGGTGACGAACCCGCCGCCGTCCCGGACCGCGGAGTGCACCGTGACCACGATCCCGTTCGGGCCCTTGATCTCGCCGATGGTCTTGTCGGAGTCGGCCGCGGGCTCGCTGTCCTTGTCGTCGTCCCCGGCCCGGCTGTCCTTGGCGGCCGTGGACTTCTGGCCCGCGCCGTCGTCCGGCTTCTTGCCGTCGTCGCTGCCGCACCCGGCCACGGCGAGGGCCAGGGCCGCCGCGAGCGCCCCCACGGCGGCCCCCCTCCGGGCCTTCGTCGTGTGCCGAATGCTCATCGCTCGGTGTCCCTCACTCTTCGTTGATGCTTCGTTCGCAGTCGTCAGTCGGCGTCAGTCGGCGAGATGGACGGAGAACAGGTCCTTGGCGTCGGGGAAGAGATCGAGGTGCTCGGGGTCGATGGTGATGTCCTCGCCCTCGCAGACCAGATCGATGACGGGCTTCTCGTCCTTGCCGCCCTCGTCCTTGCCGTCACCGCTGTCGCCCTTGCCCCCGTTGTCCTTGTCGTCGTCGCCCTTACCGCTGTCGTCCTTGCCGTCGTCGTCCTTGCCGTCGCCGGTCGGGTCGGGCAGCGGAGCCGGCGCCTCGTACGTACAGCGCGGCTCGACGACCGCCTTGGCACGCGCGGTCGCGTGCTTGGTCTCCGTACCGGGGATGACGGACTTGCCGACCGCCTTCTGGGTCTCGACCGTGACGGTGAACGAGACGGGCAGATAGCCCGGGACGCACCCTCCGTCGGTGACGTCGGCGCCGTTCTTGCCGGCGAACCACTGGGCCTGGTCGCACGGGTCGCGCAGCGGATGGAAGCCCCGGCCGTTCAGCAGGTCTTCCAAGGTCTGCTCGTCGGTGATCGCGCCCGTGATCGCGTCCAGCAGGCCCTTGCGCAACTGGGCGCGGAAGTCCTGGGCCGCGCCGAGCGCCGCCGCGTCGGCCGCGGTCTGGCCACCGTTGCGGGTGGCGCCCGCCTGGCCGACCGCGAAGAGGGCGAGCGCCAGGAAGAGCAGGCCCGCTACCGCCGTGATGTAAATCGGGAACGCCTGCCCCGCGTCACCGGCCAGGCGGGGGTGGCGAAAGCGGCGAGGGGTCACGAGGCCGGTCAGATGCCGACGACCTCGGAGATCTTGTCGGAGATGGCGTTTGCGATCATGCTGCCGAAGTCCGTCGTCGACAGGACGAGGACAATGGCGACCACCACGGCGATGATGCCCAGATACTCGATCGAGGTCTGCCCCCGGTCGTTCCGCATGACGCGCTTCCCCATTGTGTTCCCCTCCATGGGTGGCCGTACCGCTCCGGTCCGGCGACTCAACCCCCGTGGTGCCGCTCGCGACACGAGCAAAGTACGCCGAAACACCTGCCCGGGAACAGTGCCTACGGCACCATTGCATGCCCATTTCGAGGCGTTCGAACCGCGTCGTCATCTTCCGGCCGACCTTCAGATCGGTATTCCGGCTAGCGCGGCCCATCCGTTTCACCCCCTCCCGGCCCCGAGGAGTCTCCGTGTCCAACTGTCCCATATCCGATTGCAATCGCGAAGACACTTCGCCGAATCCAGCCGGTCAATCCCCGGTGATGGAGCCGAAATCCGTGCCCGAGCCGATGAAGAAGCCCGCGATGAGCAGGATCATCGTGCCCGGCACCATAAAGGTCGTGACCACCATGGTCGCCTTGGGCACCGCACGGGCCGCGCGCCGCCGGGCGTTCTGCGCATCGGTGCGCCGCATATCGTTCGCAATGGCGATCAACGTCTCGACGATCGGCGCGCCGAGCTCCTCGCCCTGCTGCAGCGCGGTGACAAACTGAGCGACCTGCTCGGAGTCGTTCCGCTTCCGCAATTCCTCGAACGCCTGTCTGCGGCTCACCCCCATGTCCATTTGCCGAAGCGTGATGCGAAGTTCATCCGCCCAGGGGCCCTCGTACTTCTCCGCCACCCGGTCCAGCGCCTGACGGAAGCTCAACCCGGCGCTCACCACCACCGCCAGCACATCCAGAAAGTCCGGCAGCGTCCGCTCGATGGCGTGCCGGCGCTCCCGTACGGCCGCCCAGATACCGACCTCGATCCAGAACAGCCCGAAGGCGACCAGCACCAGCGCGAGCAGCAGCTGCCCCTTCATCAGCATCACCAGCGCGCCGCCGAAACCGAGGGTGCCGTACACCGCGCGCCGCGCGGCATAGCGGTCGACCGTCAACCCGCCCGGGTTGCCCGCCAGATCGATCCGCCGCCGGACCTTCACGACCCGCTTCTCGCCCATCACCCGCAGCACGAACGGGGCGTAGCGCATCCCGAGCCGGTCGACGGCCGAGCCGACCACCGTCGTACGCGTCGCCCCGACCTCCAGTGCCACCGCCAGGTCGCTGGGCAGCTTGGCCTCGCTGCGGTAGAGCGCTATGCCGTACGCGACGCCCGCCACGGACAGCCCCGCCACCAGCGCCAGCAGCACCCCGATCGCCATGCCCGCCGCCCCTCTCTCAGATCTCTCGGACTCAGACGTCGATCTTCGACATACGGCGGATCAGGAAGAAGCCGACCCCGTACAGCGCGAAGGCCACCACCACCGCGGCCTGGCCCCAGAAGTTGGAGGTCATCCGGTCCAGGGAGCCGGACGCGATCCGGTTCATCAGCAGCAGCGTGCCGATGCCCATCAGCGGGACCACATACGCGGTGACGGTGACCTGGGACAGCTGGGTGCGGACCTCGCGCCTCGTCTCCTTGCGCTCCTCCAGCGTCTGGGTGAGATTGCGCAGCGAGCTGACGACGGTCCCGCCCGCCCGGTTGGACAGTACGAGCGTGGTGACCAGCACGACCAGTTCCCTGGACGGCAGGCGCTCGGCGAGCTCGCCCAGCGCGTCGTCAATCGAGTGGCCGACCGCCAGCTTGTCGGCGACCTTCGCCAACTCCTCCCCCGCCGGGGCCTCCATCTCGTCGGCCGCCATGCCCAGCGCGGTACGCAGCGCCAGCCCCGCCTGCGTGGCGTTGGCCAGGATCCGTGACAGCTCGGGCAGTTGGTTGATGAACTTCTCGATCCGCTTCTGCCGCTGCCAGTTGAGGAACGCGAACGCGGACCAGACGGCGACCACGGCCGCGATCGGCCCGAAGAACGCCGCGAGCAGCGCCGCCGCCACCACCCACAGGCCGATCGCCGCGCCCGCCATATAGACGAAGAACTCACCGGGGGTGATGTCAAGGCCCGTCGAGGCCAGCCGCAGCTCCAGCTTCCGCCCGAGCCGCGTGGCGCGCAGCCGCCGGTCCACCCGCGCGAAGCGGCGCGGCCGGCCGGACAGCGGCAGCGACCCCGTATCGGAGAGCCGGTCGAACAGCGCCTGCTGGGCGGACTTGCCCCGGGCGTACGTATGCACGCCCGCGACGCCCAGCGCGCCGCACACCAGCGTCGCCCCGACCGTCACCACCGCCAGTTGGTCCATGCCCGGCTACCTCCGCTCACTCGGGCTGTACACGGCCCCGCGCACGCTCAGCTGCGCCGGGAACGCGGCCACCCCGAACGCGGGCGGCACCGACTCGCTCGCCAGCCGCAGCCGGCCCGCGGCCCGCTCCGGCAGCGGAAAGTACGAGAACCGCCCGTGCACGATACGGTCCGCGCCCATCGGCTCGGCGTCGAACCGGCAGACGGTCGCGATGCGGTACTCCTCGTGGCCATGGCTGTCGAGCAGCGCGACCTCGCTGATCCGCCGCGAGCCGTCGGCGTGCCGGACGAGCTGCACGATGCAGTCGACCGCGCTGTTGATCTGGTCGCGCAGCGCCTCGTACGGAATCGCCACCTCCGACATCGAGGCGAGCGTCTGCAGCCGCATCAGCGCGTCCTCTGCGCTGTTGGCGTGCACCGTCGCCAGCGAGCCGTCATGGCCGGTCGACATGGCCTGCAGCATGTCCAGGGTCTCCCCGCCGCGCACCTCGCCGACGATGATGCGGTCGGGGCGCATACGCAGTGAGTTGCGCACCAGGTCGCGGATGGTGATCAGGCCCTTGCCCTCGACGTTGGGCGGGCGGGATTCCAGGCGGATGACATGCGTCTGCTGGAGCTGCAGCTCCGCCGCGTCCTCGACGGTGATGATCCGCTCGCCCTCCGGGATCAGCCCGGAGAGCGAGTTCAGCAGCGTCGTCTTCCCGGATCCGGTCGGCCCGGACACCACGACGTTGAACTTCGCCCGCACCAACGCGGCGAGCAGCAGCAGCATCTGCTCGTCCAGCGTGCCCATGCCGATCAGTTCGTGCAGGGTGTACGCGCGCGGGAAGCGGCGGATGGTGAGCGTGGCGCCGGTGAGCGCGAGCGGCGGGATGATCACGTTGACCCGCTCGCCGGACGGCAGCCGGGCGTCCACCATCGGATTCGACTCGTCCACGCGGCGGTTGACCGTCGAGACGATCCGCTCGATGGTCTGCATCAGCTGCTCCTCGGACGCGAAGCGCACGGGGACGAGCTCGACCCGGCCCGCGCGCTCCACGAAGATCTGGTCCGGGCCGTTGACCATGATCTCGGTGATGGAGGCGTCCTCCAGGAGCGGTTCGAGTACGCCGAGGCCCAATGCCTCGTCCACGACCCGGCGGATCAGCTGCGACCGCTCGGTGGTGGACAGCACCGGGCCCTCGCGGCTGATGATGTGCCCGAGGACGCGCTCAAGACGCGAACGCCGCTCGCCGGCGGCGAGCGAGGACATCTCCGCGAGGTCGATCTCCTCGAGCAGCTTGGCGCGGTAGACGGCGACGAGATGCCCGTCCTCCCGCCCCTCACCGGGCCCCTCGGGCGCGGTGATGCGTGCCCGCAGGCTCATCGGTGTCCTCCTCCTTGTGCTGGTATGCGGCTCCGCCGCGTGATGGGCTCCGACCGCCGGTCCCCTGGCGGGCCGCCGGTCAGCCGTCGTCGCACGGCATCGTCGCGCTCCTCTTCGCGTTCCCGAAGCTCACGCCGGGAATCACCGACGGGATGTCCACCGTGGCGGTCGCTTGCGCCTGCCCGTTCCCGCACGGGGTGACGCCGACGTCCGTCCCTTCCGCCAGCCATCCGCTCATCGCCGCCAGCCCCGCGGCCGCCGGGCTGGACTTCACCTCGTCGAGCGAGGCCGTACGCGCCGCCGCGCGGGCCGCCGTACCCGCCTGCTGCACGGCGTACGCGGCAAGGCCCAGCTGAACGGCGGCCAGCGCGACCAGGATCAGAACCGGCAGAAAGCCGAGAAACTCGATCGAGGCCGACCCCCGATCGCGGCGTTGGCCGCGATCCCGGGCGCGACGCCGGGCGCGACGCCGGTCGCGCGCGAAGCGCGCCGAGCGAGCCGCCGCGCCCCGTACCGCCGCCGCGCGCAGCGCACCCTGCGCGCGCCCGGTCGCCGTCTCATGCCCCCGCACCTCGGGGGCCACCGCCACGCCTCCGGCACGGGCCGCACCCCCGACGGCCACGGCAGACCCGGCCACCGCCGCCCGCCGGGCACCCCCCGCGCGCCCAACGCCCGCCTCCGCCGCGCGCGTCACCTCCGTACGGATAAGCCCCCCGCACCGGGCCACGGCCCCACGCTGGGCCACCGCTGCGCGCCCGGGCGCCGTCTCGCGCCCCCGCGCCTCGGGTGCCACCGCCGCGCCCCCGGCGCGCGCCGCACCCCCGACGGCCACGGCAGACCCGGCCGCCGCCGCGCGTCCGGCGCCCGCACCAGGGGCCACCGCCCCGCCATCCGCAGCCCAGCGCCGGGGCACCGCCGGGCGCCCCGGCCGCGCGG
>NZ_JBSFMM010000140.1:0-28775 GCF_053599555.1 Streptomyces sp. NPDC000941 | reverse complement strand
GGCACCGACACCGACAGCCGCACCGACAGCGGCACCGGCACCGGCACCGGCCAGACCCCCACCTTCGACCCCAACGGCACCATCCTCATCACCGGCGGCACCGGCACCCTCGGCTCCCTCCTCGCCCGCCACCTCGTCACCCACCACAACGCCCGCCACCTCCACCTCACCAGCCGCCGCGGACCCAACACCCCAGGCGCCACCCAACTCAAACAAGAACTCACCAAACACGGCGCCCACATCACCATCACCGCCACCGACACCACCAACCCCCACACCCTCAAAACCCTCCTCACCACCCTCCACCACAACCCCCACCCCCTCACCACCATCATCCACACCGCCGGCACCCTCAACGACGCCCTCCTCCACCACCAAACACCCCAACACCTCACCCACACCCTCACCCCCAAAGCCAACACCGCCTACCACCTCCACCACCTCACCAACCAACTCAACATCCCCCTCACCCACTTCATCCTCTACTCCTCCGCCGCCGGCCAAATCGGCAACACCGGCCAAGCCAACTACGCCGCCGCCAACACCTTCCTCGACGCCCTCGCCACCCACCGCCACACCCACAACCAACCCGCCACCAGCATCGCCTGGGGCCTCTGGAACACCACCAGCCAAATGACCCAACACATGGACGAGGACGACATCGGCCGGCTCGGGCGGAGCGGCATGGTGCCCATGTCGGAGGAAGAGGGGCTCGCCCTGTTCGACCAGGCGCTGGCCGGCGGTGCTCAGACCCCGCCCGTGCTGGTGGCGCTCCGTACGGACCCGGCGGGGCTGCGCGCCCAGGCGCAGGCAGGAGTGCTCGCACCGATGCTGCGGGGGCTCGTCCGCACGACGGCGCGGCGCGACGAGTCCGCTGCCACGACGTCGGGGTCGTTCACCGAGCGGCTTGTGGGCCGCTCCGAGGACGAGCAGCGCGCACTCGTCATGGAGCTCGTGCGCAACACGGTGGCAGCCGTCCTCGGACACGAGTCGCCCGACAGTCTCGACAACGATCAGTCATTCAAGGACCTGGGCTTCGATTCGCTCACGGGAGTCGAACTGCGCAACCGGCTCAACGCGGCCACCGGGCTACGGCTGCCCGCGACGCTGGTCTTCGATCACCCGTCGCCGACGGAACTGGCCGACCACCTGCTGGCCCGCGTCTCGTCGCAGCTGGTCGACGCGCGTTCTGCGTCGCTCATGGTGGAGTTCGACCGTCTGGAGGCCGTGTTGGCCACCGCAGCGACCGCAACCACCGCAGCCACCGCGGCCGACGGCGACGGGGGAGAGGAGCCGGGCGAGCGTTCCGCTATCGCCGCACGGCTGCGCCGACTGCTCGCCGCATGGGAAGAGGTCGGCTCCGACGACGCCGCTGACGCGGACACCGGTGATGCGGACGCCTTGGACCGCATCGAGGCGGCCTCGACCTCCGAGATCTTCGACTTCATCGACAAGGAACTGGGCCGGAACGTCCACTGACCCCGCGGTGCTCGAACGCGGCGAGCGACTTGAACGGAGAGATGAGAACGTGCCCACGAACGAAGAGAAGCTCACCGACTACCTCAAGTGGGTGACCGCCGACCTGCACAAGACCCGCAAACGGCTGGCGGAGGTCGAGGCCGCCGCGACCGAGCCGATCGCGATCGTCGGTATGAGCTGCCGCTACCCCGGCGGTGTCCGTACGCCCGACGATCTGTGGTCCCTGGTCCGCTCCGGTGCGGACGGCATCGGGGACTTCCCTGTCGACCGCGGCTGGGACCTCGACCGCCTGTACGACGCGGACCCCGACCGCAGCGGCACGTTCTACGCCCGGCACGGAGGCTTCCTGCACGACGCCCACCATTTCGACGCCCCGTTCTTCGGCATCAGCCCGCGTGAGGCGACCGCCATGGACCCGCAGCACCGGCTGCTGCTGGAGGCGTCGTGGGAGGCGCTGGAGGATGCCGGGATCGACCCGACGGCCCTGCGGGGCAGTGACACGGGTGTCTTCGCCGGGATCATGTACAGCGACTACGGCGCCCGCCTGCACACGGTGCCGCCGGAGTACGAGCCGTTCCTCGGCAACGGCAGTGCGGCCAGCATCGCTTCCGGCCGGGTGTCGTACGTCCTGGGCCTGCGGGGCCCCGCCCTGTCGGTCGACACCGCGTGTTCATCCTCGCTCGTCGCCCTCCATCTCGCGGTGCGGGCGTTGCGCGCAGGCGAGTGCGGGCTCGCGCTCGCGGGCGGTTCCACGGTGCTGTCCACGCCGGGCCTGTTCATCGAGTTCAGCCGGCAGCGCGGGCTGGCCGCGGACGGCCGCTGCAAGTCGTTCGCCGCGGACGCGGACGGTACGGGGTTCGGCGAGGGCGTCGGCGTGCTGCTGCTGGAGCGGCTGTCCGACGCGCGGCGCAACGGGCACGAGGTGCTGGCGGTGGTGCGGGGCTCGGCCGTCAACCAGGACGGCGCGAGCAACGGTCTGACCGCACCCAACGGTCCCTCGCAGGAGCGGGTGATCGTGCAGGCGCTGGACGACGCCGGTCTGACGAGCGCGGACGTGGACGCCGTTGAGGCGCACGGCACCGGCACCACGCTCGGCGACCCGATCGAGGCGCAGGCGCTGCTTGCGACGTACGGGCAGGGCCGGGATGTCCGGCACCCGCTCTGGCTCGGCTCGGTGAAGTCGAACATCGGGCACACCCAGGCCGCCGCCGGTGTCGCCGGGGTCATCAAGATGGTCCAGGCCATGCGACACGGCGTACTGCCGCGCACCCTGCACGTCGACGAACCCACCCCGCAGGTCGACTGGGAGACCGGACAGGTGCGGCTGCTGACCGAGGCGCGGCCGTGGCCGGAGCACGACCGTCCCCGGCGGTGTGCCGTCTCCTCCTTCGGCATCAGCGGCACCAACGCCCACGTCGTCCTCGAACAGGCCCAGCACACCGAGCACACCGGGGAACCCGCCGCGGACGACTCGGCCGATACGGACCGGGCCGCGTCCGTGCCCGCCCTGCCGTGGGTGCTGTCCGCACGTGACGCCACCGCTCTGCGGGCCCAGGCGCGGCGTCTGCACGACCATCTGCGGAGTCTGGCCGACGACGACCCGACGCCCCGGCCCGCGGAGGTGGCCCGGTCCCTCGCCCAGCGGACCGTCTTCGACCATCGCGCGGTCGCCGTCGGCGGTGACCAGGAGGGGCTGCTGCGTGCCGTCGCGGCCGTGGCCCGAGGCGAGAGCGGACCCACGACGGCGACGGGCAGCAGCGACAAGGACGCGCGCCTCGGCTTCCTCTTCACCGGGCAGGGCAGCCAACGACTGGGTATGGGGCGGGAGTTGAGCGAGTCCTTCCCGGGCTTCGGCGAGCTGTTCGCGGAGCTGTGCGCACACTTCGACCGGCACCTGGAACATCCCCTGCGTGATGTCGTGCTCGCCGCGCCCCGCTCGCCCGAGGCGAAGCTGCTCGACCAGACGCTCTACACCCAGTGCGCCCTGTTCGCCATCGAGGTCGCCCTTTACCGGCTGCTGGAACGTACCGGACTGCGGCCCGACTTCGTCATGGGCCACTCCATCGGTGAGCTGGCCGCCGCCCATGTCGCCGGTGTCTTCGGCCTGGACGACGCCTGTGAACTGGTCGCCGCGCGAGGGAGGGCGATGCAGGCGGCACGCGCGGACGGCGCGATGGCCGCCATCGAGGCACCGGAGAGCGAGGTGCGCGAGGCGCTTGCCCCTTACGACGGCAAGGTGGCCGTGGCCGCGGTCAACGGCCCGTCCGCCACCGTGATCTCGGGCGACGCCGACGCCGTGGCCGAACTGGCCAAGGCATGGCGGGGTCGGGGCCGGCGCACCAAGCGGCTTCGGGTCAGCCACGCCTTCCACTCCCCGCACATGGACTCCGCCGCAGCCGAACTCCGCACCGTGACAGCTCGGTTGACGTTCCGGGAACCGGATATCGACGTCGTTTCCAACGTCACCGGCCGGGTGGCGATCGCCGATGAGCTGATGAGCCCCGACTACTGGGCCCGGCACATCCGGCAGGGCGTGCGCTTCTACGACGGGGTGCGCACCCTGGAGGAGAACGGCGTGCGCCTCTTCGTCGAGATCGGCCCGGACGCCGTCCTGAGCGCGATGGCCCGCGACTGCCTGGGCTCCGAGCCGCTTGTGCTCGCCCCCACGCTCCGCCGGGATCGCGCCGAGCCCGGCACTCTGCTCCTCGCACTGGCCGAGACGTGGACGCACGGCAGGGCTGTGGACTGGCGGGTACTGCTGCCCGAGGCAACCGCTCCGACCGCTCCGACCGCTCCGACCGCGACGGCGGGACGTCTCAGGCTTCCGCCGTACGCCTTCCAGCACCGCCCGTACTGGCTGGAGGCCACGTCGGAGCGGGCGCCGAGGGCGGGCGCCGGTACGGCTGACGGGTGGACGTCGGTGGACGACCAGGAGTTCTGGTCGGCCGTGGAGCACAGCGATCCCGCGCTCCTGGCCCGTACGTTCGGCGCCGGTCACGAGGAACGGCGGCTGCTGGCGGAGTTGCAGTCCACGCTCGCCGGATGGCGTCGCCAGCGTGGCTGGACGTACGAGTGGCAGTGGCGGCGGCTGCCGGAGACCAGCACCGGCCTGCACGCGGTTGCCCCGGCCGTCGACGCCGGCTGGCTCCTGGTGGAGCCGCGGCAGGAGGACGAGGAACAGCGGTCGGACCTCCATCAGGCGTTGTCGGCCGCCGGAGTGAGGGTGTCGCGATTCGCCGTGAACCCCGACGACGAGAACGCATCGGTCGCCGAGCGCCTCGGCGAGGCGCTGGACCGCCTCCGGCAGGACGGCGGCGCAGCCGGTGTTCTGTCCGCGCTGGCCGCCGCGAAGGGTCCGCATCCGGAGCACCCCGCCATCCCCGTGGGGGTCGCCCTGACCACCCGGGTCGTGGAGGCGCTGGCGGTGCTCGGGGAGGACCTTCCGCTGTGGTCCCTGACGCGCGGAGCTGTCTCCACCGGACCTGGCGACCCGTCACCCGACCCCGCGCAGGGGCATCTGTGGGGGCTGAGCCGCATTCCCGGGCTCCGCCCGTCCGACGGCGCGGGCGGCACGATCGACCTCCCGGCCGTCCTGGACTCCGTCACCGTCGCCCAGCTGACGCGTGTTCTCGCCTCAGCCGAGGGCGAGGACGAGTTCGCCGTACGGCCCTCGGGCCGCCATGTCCGTCGTCTGCTGCGTGCGCCCTGGCCGGTGCCGGAGCCGGACGCGGCTCCCGCCGACGGCACCGTCCTGGTCACGGGGGCGGGCGCCACCGCGGGCCGGGCGGCTGCGCTCGCACTCGCCGACGCCGGCCACCGTCACTTCCTGCTCCTCGTCCCCGAGGCCGTCCCCGAGGCCGAGGCCGAGACCGAAACCGTGCCCGAGGCCTTGCCCGCCGCAGCCGCCGCGGCCGACGCCCTGCGCGCCGAACTCGAGGCGCGCGGAGCGATCGTACGGCTGCACGCCGCGGACCCGTCCGACCGCACCGCGCTCGCCGCCGCCCTCGCGGACACCGGCGACGAGACGCCCCTGAGCGTCGTCCTCCACACCGGTGGCGGGGCCGCCCTGCGCCACCTCCACGAGCTCACGCTGGACATGCCGCTGACGGGGTTCGTCGTCTTCGCCGACTTCGTGGCGCTCACCGGCAGCGACCCCGGTTCGTGGCAAGCCGCCGTCGATGCCGCCTACGCCGAGTCCCTGATCCGGCACCGGCACGCACGGCAGCTGCCGGCCACCCTCCTGGCCTGCGGGCCGATGGGTTCCGACGCCGGTGGCGACGCCGAAGCGCGGTTGGGGATACGGCAGTTCGACCCCGGGCGCGCCCTGGCTTGCCTGCCGAACGTGTTCGGCGGCGCGGCCGGCGGGCCCGGACCCGTCGTCGGTGTCGCCGACATCGACTGGGACTCCTATCTCGCGCACGCCACGCGCCTGAGCACTGGCGCCCTCTACCGCGACCTGCCCGAGGCCCGGGGACGCATGGCCGTGGCACGGACAGACGGGCCGAGCAGCAGGGCGAACCAGGCCGAGCTGCGTGCCGAACTCCGCGAGCTGCCGGAGGAGGCGCAGACAGACCGGTTCACCGAGCTGGTCCGCTCGCAGGTGGCGCAGGTGCTGGGCCACGACGACTCCGAGCAGCTGGACGGCGCCCGTTCCTTCCTGGAGATCGGGTTCTCCTCGTTCACCGTGCTGGAGCTGTGCAACGGGCTGCACCGGGTGACCGGTCTGCCGCTGCCGGCCGCGGTGGTCTACGACCACCCCACGCCCGTCGATCTCGTGCGCTTCCTGCGGCAGCAACTGGTGGCCGAAGCCGCCGCGTGAACCACACACGGCCCGGGCCCCGGCGAAGCGCCGGCGCCCGGGCCGTGCGGCAGGCGGGGTCAGGCATGCCGGTCCGCGGGTCAGGCCTGTCGGCCCGCGGCGCTCTGGAGCATGTGCAGCACCGTCTGCACTGCCCAGGTCCGCGTCTCCTCCACGTGTGAGGGAGAGCCGTGCACGTCGTCGTTCTCGTTGAGCGTGACGTCCGCCGCGTACCGGACCAGGCTCTCCACATCGGACCGGGGGATGATCTCGTCCCGGAGGCTGACCGTGTACCCCACCGGGATGTTCAGCGCGGACAGTTCGCCGGGCCGCAGTTCCCAGTCGCTCAGGGCGTCGAACAGCCCGTGCCGGGGCAGACCGGTCAGATGGGCGAGCGTGTCCTTGGTGATGCGCGGCACCGTGGAGTCGTACCAGGCCCGGTCGGTGAAGAAGCCGCTGACCGGCGCACCCGCCGTCACCACACCCCGGATGCGCGGGTCGTGCAGTGCGCCGCGCAACGCCATGTGTCCACTGAAGCTCATGGCCGAAGCGTAGGTGCGGCCGACGTCCGCCCGGTCCGCGAGCGTGTCCAGCAGAGCCGACAGCATGCGCCAACTGTCCTTGCGGTAGACGAGTTCGTTCTCGCCCACGCCGGGCATCTCCGCGGCGACCATGGCGAGACCGAGCTGGTCTGCCAGGAGCAGCGCCGGGGCCCACTGCTCCTTGACGCTGACGATGCCGCCCATCACCACGAGCAGTGGCCGTGGTGTGTCGGCCGACAGCCCGGCGGCCAGACACGCGAACCGCCCTCCGGGCCCGTCAGCGCTGCCGGGGACCGTGACCTCGACGCGTTCGATGAGGCCCTGAGGGCTGCTCCACTGCCGGAAGGTCTCCACGCACGCGCGCTGGGCCTCGGCCCGTTGCGGCTCGTCGACGTAGGGGAACCGTGCGGTGTTCCAGCACTGGCAGGCCTCCAGCAGGCGGTCCTCCACGGCCAGCTTCCGTGCCATGTCCGACCATTCGGCGGTCCAGGAGCCGGCCCCCGTGCCGTCGTGTTCGATGCGTGACAGGACCTCTTCGCACAGCGCCGGCGGCAGGCGCTGGGCGTGGGAGTGCACCACGATGAACTGCTTGAGTTCATCGATGTCGTGTTCAGTCCTGCTGCGATGCGCTTCATGCGCCATTCGTAAGTCTCCTCTCGCCGGGTGCCTCACCCGGCCGCGTCCGTGGGGCGGGTGGGAATGGCCACCGTCCCCAGCGTCCGCGTGGGCCCTTAAGCCTCCCTAGATCCAGACCTGGTCCTGGTCTTGGTCCTGGACCTAGCCCGTCTCCCAGACCGGCTCCGGATGTCCGGGCGGCGCCCGACCCGGGGGAACTGGCCTGTTTAAGCGGCGATTTACCGCCCCGTGCCAGGTTCGGACCGCACGGCGTCGACCGGGACGGGCGTCGACGTCACCCTCTGACCTCAGGAGAGGTACACCTCATGGCAACACGACGGCAGATCCTGCGCGGCGGAGCCGCCGGCCTCGCCCTGGCAGCGGCCGCACCCGTGCTGGGACCGGTCACCTCGGCCGCGGCCGACGCCTCGCCCGCCGACTGGAGCGGTCTGCGCAAGCGACTCGGCGGGGACCTGGTCCTGCCGTCGGACAGCGGTTACGCGCAGGCCAAGCAGGTGTACTTCAGCATGTACGACTCCTCGTCCCCGGCGGCCGTCGCGTACTGCGAGAGCACCGCCGACGTCCGGCTGTGCCTGGCCTTCGTCCAGCATCACGACCTCCCGGCGGTGCCGCGCAGCGGTGGGCACAGCTTCGGCGGCTACTCCACGACCCCGGGTCTGGTGATCGACGTGTCGCGGCTGCGATCCATCACGCCCGGGGACACCACCACGGCGCTCGGTCCGGGCGTGCAGACCGTCGACGCACTTGCCGCGCTCGCCCCGTACGGGCAGGCCCTCGCCAGCGGGCTGCACGGCTCGGTGGCGGCGGGCGGTTTCGTACACGGCGGGGGCATCGGCTGGCAGACTCGCTCCTTCGGCGTGGCCTGCGACGCCCTCGTCTCGGCGGAGGTGGTGCTCGCCGATGGCCGCACGGTGATCTGCTCCGCGGACGAGCACCCCGACCTGTTCTGGGCGCTGCGCGGCGGTGGCGGTGGCAACTTCGGCATCGTCACCCGCTACGAGCGGCGCACCACGACCGCCCGGGACATGGTGAACTTCCGGCTGGCATGGACGTGGAGCGACGTGGACCGGGTCATCTCCGCCTGGCAGGAGTGGATGCCGACCATGCCGTGGGAGCTGAGTTCGCGCTGGATCGTCAGCCAGCTCGACACGGCGCCCGGTGCGGCCGAGCCCGCCGTCTGGGTCGACGGTTCCTTCCTCGGCACCCCCGAGGACCTGGCTCCCCTCCTGGACGGGCTCGCCGCCGGGGTGGGGCGCGCTCCGGACACCCGTACGAGCACGCGGTTCACGTTCCTCGACGGCATGCTGGACTGGTTCGGGTGCTCCGACAAGACGGTGGCCCAGTGCCACACGGTCGGCTACTCGCCCGAGGCGGTGATGCCGCGCGGAAACTTCATCCTGGACCGCAGCAGGCTGTTCGGGACCGGTCTGCCCAAGACCGGGATCAGTGAACTGCTCTCCGCCTTCACGGCCTCCCCGCGCCCCGGCCAGCTGCGGTTCGTCCAGGCCCTCGCTCTGGGTGGCAGGGCCAACACCCTGGACCGGACCGCCACCGCCTATGTCCACCGGGACGCGCAGTTCACGCTGAACTGGACGGTGGGCACAGTGGCGGCGAGTCCGACACCGCAGGAGCAGGAAGCCGTACGGACCTGGATCGACGGCGGCTTCACCGCGGTCGATCCCTACTCCCTGCACGAGACCTACCAGAACTACATCGACCCTGAGCTGCGGGACTGGGAGCGGTCGTACTACGCGGAGAACTACGCGCGACTGGTGTCCGTGAAGCGAGCGTACGACCCCGAGGGCTTCTTCCGCTTCGCCCAGGGGATCGCCTGAACGGTGTACGTTCTCGCCCGAACGGTGTCCGTTCTCGCTTGAACGGTGCCCGTTCCGCCCGGCGGTCAGGCGTGCTGAGGGCCGGTGTCCGCGCCGGTACAGTCGGTGTCCGCGCCGGTACTTCCGGCGCCACCGGGTCCCTCCACGTCCGTGTCGTCCCCGATCAGCACGCGGGTGACGCCTTCGAAGTACGGCAGGACATTCTCCAAGGTGGCCGAGGTCAGCGCGGGTGAGTGAAGAGCCGTGCGCATGATGCCCATGCCCAGCAGACAGGCGACCAGTATCTCCGCGCGCAGCGGTGCGTCCGGGCCCCTGACCTGCTTGATGAGTTCCTCGATATGAGCGGCCTGCGCCTCTCGCTCCAGACGCGTGCGGGCGGGGGCGTGCGAGGGCGAGCGCAACAGCATGACCAGGGGGTGCTCGCCGGCGAACTGCTCCCAGTCCTGGAATACGACGGACTTCAGCATGCCGGCCGGGAGGGCGTTCAGCGGCCCCGACATGATGTCCCCCAGAACCTGGTGATCCACGCACGCCTCCTGGAACAGGGCGCGTTTGGAACCGAAGTAGCGGAATACGAGCGCGGGATCCACGTGTGTGTCCTGGGCTACGTCGCGCACGGTCGTCCCGTCGTACCCGAGCCGGGCGAAGCGTGCCCGTGCCGCGTCGAGCAGGGCGGCACGGGTCGCGGCGCGATCGCGTTTGTGCGGTTGTGGAGTGGCTGGCATATCGGTACTCCTTAAGTCATCAAACGTTGACAGGCTAGCTCATGGCCCCCTACGCTGACGTAGTCATCATCGGATGACTTGTGGCTTGAGTCCGTGGTCTGGAAGGGGAGAGACAAGGCATGCAGACCGTCGTCATTACCGGTGGCACGGATGGCATCGGGCGTGGGATCGCCCTGCACTATTTGAGTGAGGGTGCCAGGGTCGTGGCCATTGGGAGCACCCAGCAGAAAGGGGAGACATTAATCGAGGAGGCCCGTAAGATCTCAGCGGCGGACCGGGCCCATTTCCTCGCGGTCGACCTGACGTCGATGTCCGCCACCAGGCGTCTGGTGGAAGAAATCGAGAACACGTACGCATCCGTGGACAAACTCGTCCTGTGTGCTCAGCGTTACAAACTCTTCGGTAAGCGTTCGGTGACGGCGGAGGGGTTCGAGCACAGCTTCGCCCTTTCCTATCTGAGCCGGTTCGTATTGAGCTACGGCTTGCGGGACGCGCTGGAGTGCACCAAGCGGCCGGTGATCATGAACGTGGGCACTCCTGGTGTGGGTCTCGGCAAGATCCACTGGGATGACCTGCAACTGGAGCGCCGCTACAACGGCAACAAGGCCACGCTGCAGTCCTTCCGGGCCAACGACCTCCTGGGCGTGGGTTTCGCCGAGACCTACGACAAAGGCTCCGTGACATACATCGGATACAACCCGGGCGTGGTCTCCACGGGAATGCCGAATTCGTTGCCGCTCCCCATGAAGGTCATGACCAAGGCCACGTTCGCGGTGGCGGCGACGTCGGTGGACAAGGCAATCAAGCCCATGGTCGAACTGCTCGACAGTCCGCCCGCCGAACCTTTCGCCGCGTACTGGAAGAAGAAGTCGGTGAATACCCGCGGAAAGGCGTTCGATGTGGCGGACGCGCTGCGCCTGAAAGAGATCACGGAGCAGTTGGTGGGTATGTGATGATATCTGCCGTGCCGCCGTTTCCCGACGGTCAGCTCCAGCAGCTCGGATATGTGGTGAGAGACCTCGATGAGGCAATCGAGCAGTTCTCTGCCACCTTCGGTGTTTCGCGATTCTTCGTATGGCGTGACCTGGGTGCTGCGATTACCGAGAAGACATACCGAGGGCGGCCGGGAGAATTTCAGTTCTCCTGTGCGTTTGGTTATTCCGGAGACATTATGGTGGAGCTGATCCAGCATGACTCCGGGGAGAGCATATTCAAGGACTGGCTTGATGAGAGAGGGCCCGGGCTGCACCACGTCTGCTTCCTGATGGGCAGCGTCCAGCAGTTCGAGGCAGCCGTGGCGGGGATGGAGGCGGCGGGCCACCCGATCGCGATGTCGGGCCGCTCCGGGGACGCCCGCTTCACCTACACGGACACGGTCGACCCGTTCGGCGTCTACACCGAATTGGCCTACGGCCCCCCGGAGTTCCTTGCCGCGTTCGACAGGATCAAGGCCGGCGACTTCTGAGCGGCGCCGACGTCGCCGCTGCCGCGCTCTTGGAAACATTTGGAAACACAGGGTCATTTTGGGGTCGATGAGTGCCCGGTGGCGGGGGAGGTGTGACCCGTTATGCTGCTACTGAACCCGTCCCAGGCACTCCATCGTTCTTCCAGCCACTCACCGACACACGACCCCATGAGCGGCCCCGGCCTCGGCCGGGGAGTACGGATAGGAAAGGTACGTGAGTGGCGAGGGCAGGCGGATCGCTGACCTGTAGAGGTCTGCGTGGCCGGGAGGCCGAGCTCGAAGAGCTTCAGGCACTGATCGCCTCGGTGGCCCGCACCGGAAGCGGCGGGTTGGCCCTGATCCAGGGGGAACCGGGCATCGGTAAGAGCACACTGCTCGCCGAGGCCGTCTCCGAGGCCAGGGCGGCGGGATTCTCAGTCGGCGTCGGCAAGGCCGATGAGCTGCATCACATCGTGCCGCTCTCGTCGTTGGCGGCCTGCGTCCTGCATGGCGATCAGCCACTGCTGTCCGGCGATGCCTTTGCCGATCTCGCCCGCAATCATGATCAGCGCATCTGGCTGGTGGAGCGCCTTGCGGAGGCGATCGAAGCCAGAGCAGGCAGCGTGCCGGTGCTGATCGGCCTGGACGACGTGCAGTGGGCCGATCCGCTGAGCCGGTTTGCCCTGAAGCAGCTTCCGGCACGCCTGCGGACCTCGCCGGTGCTGTGGCTGCTGACCGCGCGACGGGAGCCCGCGGGCCCAGCGGAAGAGGTCGTCGCGGCCGCGACCGGCAACCTCCCGACGGTCACCGTGCCCTTGGGGCCACTGTCCGGCGCGGCCATCGATCAACTGGTCGGCGACACACTCGGGGCAGCGGTTGGCGAGCAGGTACGGGACCTGCTCGAGGGAGCCGGCGGTAACCCGTTTCTGGCGGTCGAGATGCTTGCGGGCCTGCGGGCCGCCGAGGCATCGGACGCACTCGTGCCCCCGGGCGAGCTTGTGCCCCCGGGGCTCGTGGTGGGTGTGCGGGGCAGGCTCAGGTCCCTGCAGCCCGGCACGCTGCGCTTCCTCCAGATGGGAGCGGTGCTGGGACGCAGTTTCGGTTTCCACGACGCCGCCGCGCTCTGCGGCCGGCCGGCCGCCACATTGATCGAGGCGCTCGAGGAAGCCGTGCGCGCCGGACTCCTGGACGACGACGGTGATCAGCTGGCCTTCCGGCATGATCTGCTGCGCCAGGCGGTCTACGTCGACATCCCGCCGTCAGCCCGGAAGGCGCTTCACCGAGAGGCTGCCCACCACCTCGTCTCCGCGGGCCACCAGCCGATCGACGCGGTGCCGCACATCCTCAGGGGAGCCCTGCTCGGAGACGAGGAAGCCGTAGCGCTGCTGCAGCGAGCGGCCGACGACGTACTGTCGGTCACGCCGGGCCTCGCGGCCGACCTGATGACACGCGCTCTGGAACTGGTGCCCCCAGCGCTGCCGCTGAGGTTCACCGTGGGTGAGCGGACGATCCTCTCCCTGACACGGGCCGGCCGGAACCGCGAGGCGCTGTCGACAGGCGACCGGCTGCTGGCCGGCCGGCCGCCGCTGGAGGCGTTCAGCCGGCTGCAGGCCGCCCTCGGCGGGGCGCTGTGGAACATGGATCTCGCCGGCGAATTGCGCCGCCGGACCGAAACCGCCCTCGCCATGGGGGGCGCCGCCCCGGAGATCGGGGCGAGGCTGGCCGCCCTGCACGCCCTGGCCTTGTCCCGGGACCACGATCTCGTCGCCGCGCGTGAGGCCGGAGAGACCGCGCTGCGTGCCGCCACCGCGGCCGGTGACCGGGAGGCCCACATCCTGGCCCTGTCCGGGCTCGGCGAGATCGCGCAGAACGCGGGTGAGAACGCGGTCGCGCTGGGGCGCTTTGCCGCGCTGAGCGCCATCGATTCCGCCTTCCTTCCCGAAGAGATCGTCGCGCATCTGCACACGGACGACTTCGAGGCCGGCGAACGGCTGCTCTCGCAAGCGGCGGAGCGCGCCGGGGCGATGCGTCAGGCCATGATGCTGTGGGCACAGGGCCTGCGCGATCTGGGCCTCGGCCGGCTCGACGACGCCGAGGCCGACTTCATGACCATGGAGCGACTGGAAGACGAGGTACAGATACCCGTCCAGCAGGTGAACGGCCGCGTGATCTGCTCCCGGATCGCCCTGCTGCGCGGCGACCGGGAAGCCGCGCGGGAGCACCTGGTCGCAGCGCGGGAAAGACTGGCGGCCAAACCGAACCCGGGCAACACGGCCGCGGTGCGCTTCCTGGAAGCGGTCCATGCCGAGGCCGACGGGGACATCGGGCTTGCCGTCGACAAGATTCGACAAGTGCAGCAGCAAGGTGTCTTCATGCGGTGGCGGCTCTTGCGCGACTGGGTCGATTCCGCGATACGTATGGCCCTGCGCGGGGCCGAGCACGAGCTCGCCGAGGACCTTGCCGCACAGGCCGCGGCCCATGCGAGACGCAACGCCGCCGTGCCGACCGCCACGGGCATCGCGGCGCAGGCCCTCGGGCTCGTGAAGAACGATCTCGCCATGCTCGAACGCTCCGCGGAACTGCTGAAGGCAAGCCCTCGCCCGCTGGTCCGGGCCGCCGCATACGCCGATCTCGGACAGGCACTCCTGGCGGCGGGCCGGAAACGTGAGGCAGTGGCCGCGCTGACGCACGCCCGCGGCACGTTCGCCGAGTCGGGCGCCCACGCCGCGGCGGCATGCGTACAGCACGCTCTGCAGGGGGCAGGTGCAGGCAGCCCCGGGACAGCGGCGAAGCAGCGCCCCGTCCAGGGGTGGGGGGCCCTCACGGCCTCGGAGAAGAAGGTCGCACGCCTTGTCGCCGCGGGTCACACCAACCGGTCGGCCGCCGACCTGCTCGTCGTCTCCCCGCATACGGTCAACACCCATCTGACGTCCGTCTTCCACAAGCTGTCGATCAACTCGCGGGTTCAACTCGCGAACCTGGTCCTGACCTTGCCCGACAGCTGAGCGGACCTGGCTGAGCGGCCCTGTTGGTACGTTCACGCGATGCGCTGCCACACCTGAGCGCGCTTGGCTGGTGTGTCCCTCACACTCAGTCGGAGGTCACCGGCATGCCCAGCTTCCTCCCCGTACCGCCGACCATCGTGCTTGTGCATGGGGCGTTCACCGATGCCTCGTCGTGGGCGGGGGTCATCAGCCGGCTTCACACCGCCGGGCTGACCGTGCGTGCCCCGGCGAACCCGCTGCGTGGTCTGGTGCAGGACGCCGCCTACATCAGGAGCGTGGTGCGGGAGATCGATGTCCCTGTCGTCCTGGTCGGCCACGACTACGGTGGCGCGGTCATCACACACGCCGCCACCGACGCCGACAATGTCGTGGCCTTGTGCTACGTCGCCGCGTTCGGCCTCGACGCGGGCGAGTGTGTCCTGGACATCGTGAACCGCTTCGCCCCCGCGCCAGGGGCCGACGCGACCTTCATCGCCGCCCTCCCCGCCCCGATGTCCGGCGACCCGGACCGCGAGATCTACATCCGTAAGGAACGGTTCCCGCAGGTGTACGCCGCCGACCTGCCGGCCGGCGTCAAGGAGGTGCTGTCCGTCGCGCAGCGCCCGATCGCCTGCGCCGCGCTGACCAGCAGGTCGGGCCCGCCGGCCTGGGCCTCCAAGCCGTCCTGGTACGCCATCGCGACCGCCGACCGGATACTCAACCCCACCGCTCAGCGGTTCATGGCGCAACGCATGGCGGCCACCGAATACGCGCTGGACGGCTCACACGCCGTTGTGCTGTCGCAGCCCGACGCCGTGGTGGCGATGATCCGGGAAGCCGCCGGACAGGGCCATGACCACAGGGCCGAATGATCCATGTCATCGGCCGGTCAGGGCCGCCCTGTAACATGCGTTCGAGCGAAAGATGCCGGTATGGGTCATCTCGGCGGCGCCCTGGAGTCCGTCCACCCTCGCGACACCGGCTTCGGCCACTGACATCACTCGGCAAAGGCACCTGCATGATCTCACCGGCCAGACCGCCGGCGCGGCGGATCGCCGCCCTCCTGACCGGGGCCATCACTCTGGTGGTGGCCGCCACCGGGTGCGGCGCCGGCGCCGGGTCCGGTGGCGGCAAGGTGACCTCCATCACCGCGCTCGACTACTACACCGACGAACCCGAGCACACCCAGTGGGACGAGATGCTCACCGCCTGTGGCAGGACCGCCGGTGTGAAGGTCGAGCAGACGAGTGTTCCGCCCGCGTCGCTCGTCCCCAAGGTCCTGCGGCAGGCGTCGTCCCGGACCCTTCCCGATCTGTTGATGCTGGACAACCCCGACCTCCAGCAGATCGCACAGACCGGCGCGCTGATCCCTTTGGACCGGTTCTCCATCGACTCCAGCGGCTTCGCCAAGGGCATCCTGTCGGCGGGCACACACGAGGGAAAGGTGTACGGACTGGCCCCCTACGTCAGCACCGTCGCCCTCTTCTACAACAAGGACATGCTCGCCAAGGCCGGTGTCGCCGTACCGAGGACCTGGGGCGAACTGAAGAAGGCGGCGGCCGAGCTGACCCGTCCCGGGCGCTACGGCATGGCGGTCGACGCGAACGCCACATTTGAGGGCACCTGGCAGTTCCTCCCCTTCCTGTGGTCCAACGGCGGGGACGAGAGGCGGCTGGACACCCCGCAGGCCGCGCAGGCACTCCAACTGTGGGTCGACCTGGTGAAGAGCGGATCCATGTCCAAGTCGGTGCTGAACTGGACACAGGCCGATGTCCACGATCAGTTCATCGCCGGAAGGACAGCCATGATGGTCAACGGCCCCTGGCGGATCCCCGCCCTGAACAAGGACAAGAACCTGCGCTGGGGGGTTGCCCCCATCCCCGTTCCCCGGGCGGGGCAGACCCCGGTCACCCCGCTCGGCGGTGAGGTGTGGACGGTCCCGCAGAGCTCGTCCAAGGCCCGGCAGCAGAAGGCCGCCCAGGTACTCGCCTGCCTGAACAGCTCCTCGAACATGCTCACCCTGGCCGAGCAGCACTTCACCGTGCCCTCGCGTACCGCGGTGGCCGCCCGGCGCGCCGAGCAGGTTCCGTCGATGGCTGCCTTCATCACGAGCGTGGAAACGGCGCGCGCCCGCACCAGCGAGCTCGGCGTCAGGTGGCCCAAGGCGGCGACCGGGATATACACCGCGATCCAGTCCGCACTGACGGGCGAACAGACACCGGAGGAAGCCCTCAGGCATGCGCAGCGGTTCGCGACCGGTAACTGACCTGCCCCAGGCCCCGCCGAAGTCCCGCACCGGGCAGGACGACGGCGCCATCGCCGCGGGGGAGCGGGCCGCGGCCCGGGCGCGCTTGTGGGAGCGCCTGGCCCAGTGGATGTTCATCGTGCCCGCCGCGGCGTACCTGCTGTTGTTCTTCGGCTATCCGATCTTCAGAAACGTCGTGATGAGCTTCCAGCAGTACACGACCACGACGTTCTACACGGGTTCCGCGCCGTTCGTGGGGCTGCGGAACTACTCGGCGATCCTTTCGTCGGACCTGTTCTCCAAGGCCCTGCTGACCACGGTCCTGTTCACCGCCGGCTCGATCCTCGGGCAGTTCGTGCTCGGCCTTGCCTTCGCGCTGTTCTTCCAGCGCCGCTTCCCGCTCGGCGGCGTTCTGCGATCGCTCCTGCTGCTGCCGTGGCTGTTGCCGCTGGTCGTCTCCGGAACGACGTGGAAGTGGATGCTCGACCCCGACACGGGAGTCGTCAACGCGGTGCTGCGCGGCCTCCATCTCTCGTCGTCCGGCATCCCCTGGCTCACCGGCACCTCACAGGCGCTCGTATCGGTGATTCTCATCAACATCTGGGTCGGAATCCCCTTCAACACCGCGCTCCTGTACGGCGGCCTCCAGGACATCCCCGGGCACCTGTACGAGGCGGCGAAGCTGGACGGCGCCGGCCCGGTGGCGTCGTTCCGCCATATCACCTGGCCACTGCTGCGGCCCGTGGTGAGTGTCGTGCTGGTGCTGGGCGTGGTCTACACGGTCAAGGTGCTGGACATCATCCTCGTGGTGACGGGCGGAGGACCGGCCAACGCCACGGAGACCATCGCCACGCAGTCCTACGAACTGTCCTTTCAGCAGTTCGAGTTCGGACGCGGTGCCGCGATGAGCAATGTGCTCATCGTCATCTCGCTCGCCTTCGCCCTCGTCTACCTGCGCGCCGGCCGTCGCGCCCGTAACGTCTGAGAGGCGATTCCATGAAGCGCTCGCCGGGCCGTGGCCGGCTGTCCACCCTCGTCGGAATCGCCCTGCTCGCGGTGATGCTGTTTCCCGTCTACTGGATGGTGAACGCCTCCCTCCAGCCGGCGGGCAACACGCTCCAGGGAGGCTGGTTTCCCTCCCATCCGGACTTCAGCGGATACCTCACCGCACTGCGCGATCAGGGAGGCAACCTCGTCACCAGCCTCGTCGTCAGCCTCGGCAGCGTGGCGCTCAGCCTCGGGCTCGCCGCGCCGGCGGCCTACGCGCTGGCCCACTTCCCGCTCCGCGGAACCAACCTCGTGATGTTCGGCATCCTGATCACACAGATGGTGCCGGGCATCGTCGTGGCCAACGTGCTCTACGGCGCCTACAACGACCTGGGACTTCTGAACTCCTACCCCGGGCTGATCCTCGCCGACTCCACCGCCGGGGTCCCCTTCGCGGTCATCATCATGCGTTCGTTCATGCGGAGCATTCCCAGGGAGATCATCGATGCCGCGCGCGTGGACGGCGCCGGCAGGCTGCGGGTCTTCGCCTCCGTGGTGCTCCCGGTGAGCACCAACGCATTGATCACCGCCGCCGTCTTCACCTTCCTCTTCACCTGGAGTGACTTCCTCTTCGCTCTCACACTGACCACCACGGATACCGTTCAGCCGGTCACCCTGGGCATCTACCAGTACATGGGGGCCCATACGAACCAGTGGAACGCCGTCATGGCCACGTCAGTCTTGGCGTCCGTCCCTGCCGCCGTACTGCTCGTCGTCGCTCAGCGCTATGTCACCGCCGGCGCCACCAGGGGGGTCGGCAAGTGAAGGCGGGTCCCGCCCGTCCCGGTCCCGTACCCGTAACCGTGATCTAGCGGATTCACGCGATGTGCCGCTCCGCCGCCGCTGGCACGGTGATGCGGAAGGCTCACCGATTGAAGAAGGGGACGGAGGGATCTGATGGCGCCCGACGTGCTGGTCCAGGAACGAAGCGCACCCGGCAGCTTCCACACCATCGAATCGCTGCCCGTCCCCCGCAGACGGTCGTACTGGCGTGAAGCCCTGTCCCAAACGTTCGGCGCCGTGGACATGACCGTCCCCGACGAGGTGTACTCCGGCACGATCCGTACGGCACCGCTCGGCCCGCTCCAGGCAGTCACCGTGGACGGCGACTGCCTGTCCGCCCTGCGCACCCGCCGACTGGTCACGCAGGGCGGCAAAGACTACGTGGTCGTCAAACTGCTGGACAGGGGAGTCGCCCGACTGGAGCAGGACGGCCGTGAAGCGGTCCTCGGGCCGGGAGACATCTTCGTCTACGACATGACGCGCCCCCTCCGGCTGAATCTTCCCGAGTCCTTCCGGACGAAGTCCCTCGTCGTGCCGAGAGACGTTCTGGGCCTGAGCGAGTCCGACATGACTCATGTCACGGCGTCCCCGCTCGGCCCCGACACCCCCCTCGGTGGTCTGCTCTCGCCCTTCCTGGCCGGGCTCGTGGACGGCGCGGGAACCTACTCGCCACACACCAGCGAGCGGATGGCCCGTAACGTCGTGGACCTGCTCGGTGTGCTGGCCGGGGAGGTCCTCGGCCGGTCGAACGCGGACACGCCCGGCGGGAACCGGGCACTGCTGCTGCGGATCCAGGCGTTCATCGACCGCCATCTCGCAGACCCCGATCTCACCCCGCAGGCCATCGCCCGGGCCCACCGCATATCCCTGCGCTATCTGCACAAGCTGTTCGAGAGCGAAGACGCCACGGTCGGCCGGTGGATCCAGCGGCGTCGCCTGGAGGAGTGCCGACGCGACCTGGCGTACCGCGCGAACGGCACCACGATCGCCGCAGTGGCGCACCGATGGGGTTTCAGCAGCGCCGCGCATTTCAGCCGGGCTTTTCGGGCCACCTACGGGATGGCTCCCCGCGAGTGGCGCGACACGCAAGGCTTGGCGTCGTAGGGGCGAATCCGGATCGTCCGGCCGGCGTCGCCGACCGGCCTCCAGGGCGACAACACGCCTACGACCTCAGTGGAGGGCGGCTCTCTCACCGCTCATCCGGTGCAGGCTCTCATCCTGCACGGTGGCTGCCACATCGCGTGTCACCCGGTACGGGGCGAGCTCGGCACGTGGCCGTCCGTGGCTGATCTCGTCGGCCACCAACCGCCCGAGCAGCGGGGCCAGATTGACGCCGCTGTGGGTCACCACGCTGTAGAGTCCCGGGGCCGCCGGGCTGGTGCCCACCAGGGGGAGACCATCGGTGGGGACGGGGCGGACGCCGATCCGGGCGCCGGCCAGCCGTGTGGAGCGGAGCGCGGGAAGCAGGCGCCGGCCATGACGGTGCAGGCGCTCCTGGGGCGTGAGCCGGTCACCCGGAGCGGGCTCTTGGGGCAGCATGGCGTCGATGGACCACGAGATCGAGCAGATACGGTCGCCCGGTGCGGGCCGCAGATCCACCTCGGGCGTGGTGAGAATCGCCTCCAGCCGGGCCTCGGGCACCGGGGTGGTCTCACCGACCAGGCCGGGCACGCGGTCCATCGGAAGGCGTACGCCCGCGAAGCCGGCGATCCGGTCCGCGTCCGGGCCCGCGCAGTTCACCACCCAGTCGGCCTCCCAGCTGCGCGACTCGGTCCGCACACCCCGCACCCGGCCACCGTCGAGCGACAGACCGGTGGCCCGCAGACCGTAGTGGATGTCCGCCCCGAGCAGGGCGGCCCGGTCGAGCAGTGACCGCACGAACAGAGGAGCGTCGTACCAGGCGGTGCCGTCGTGGACGACGATTTCCTCCGCGGAGCAGGCACCGGGGTCCACCGCGGGTGCCAGTTCGCGCAGTTCGGCCGGGTCCGCGATCCGGCACGGGTGGCCCCAGGAGCGCAGCCGGGTGGCCCGGTCCCGGAGCGACCGCTGTTCGGCCGCCGTATCGGCCCACTGCACCGTGGGGGCGGCATGGCGCCATGAGGCGCCGCCCAGTTCCGCGGCCAGTTCGGCGTGGAGGGCGGCGCTGCGGCGGTTGAACTCGTAGTAGCTGACCGGGGTTTTGAGGTGGGTGACGTCCATGGCGAAGGTCGCGCTGGACGTTCCCGCGGCGGGGCCGCCCGCTTCGATCACGGTGACGTCGGCGCCGGCCAGTGCCAGGTGATAGGCGACGGAAGCGCCGATCACGCCGGCACCGAGGACGATGACACGGGACACGTGGATTCCTTAAGGGTTGATCAGAGCTGACCAGGTGTCAGCGGCGGCAGGTCGGCGGACTGGTTCAGCGGACCTTGCGAAGAAACGCCTGGGTGCGTTCGTGGCGCGGTGAACCGATGACGGCGTCGGGCGGACCCGACTCCACCACGACCCCGCCGTCCATGAAGGCCAGCGAGTCGCACACCTCGCGCGCGAAACCCATCTCATGGGTGACGACGATCATGGTCATACCGTCCCGGGCGAGCGCCCGCATCACATCGAGGACCTCGCCCACGAGCTCGGGATCGAGGGCGGAGGTGGGCTCGTCGAAGAGCATCAGCTCTGGTTCCATGGCCAATGCCCGGGCGATGGCCACCCGCTGCTGCTGGCCTCCGGACAACTGGGAGGGGTAGCTCTCGCACTTGTCCGCCAGGCCGACCCGGGTCAGCAGCTTCAGCGCCCGTGCCCTGGCGATCTCCTTGCGCTCCCCGGCGACCCGTACCGGCGCTTCCATGACGTTCTGCAGCGCGGTCATATGGGGGAAGAGATTGAACTGCTGGAAGACCATCCCGATGCCACGGCGCTGCTCGGCCACCGCCTTGTCGGAGAGTTCGTGGATCCTCCCTCCGCGCTCCTCGTACCCGATCAGTCTGTCGCGTACGTACAGACGGCCCGCGTCCACCCGCTCCAGATGGTTGACACAGCGCAGGAGGGTCGACTTGCCCGATCCGGACGGCCCCACCAGACAGAGCACTTCACCCTGGGCCACCTGAAGGTCGACGCCCTTCAACACCTCCACGGGCCCGAAGTTCTTGCGTACCCCCTCGGCCCTCACCACCACGGTCATGACGAGCTGTCCTTCCGGAAGACGCGCTCGAGGTAGCGCTGGGCCACGGTGAGCACGGTGGTGGCGACGAGATACCAGATGCAGGCGACCGTGAGCAGCGGAATCTGCGCGAAGTTGCGGGAGTAGATGCCCTGGACGGAGGTGAGCAGTTCGGGCACGGCGATGGCGAACACCAACGAGGTGGTCTTGAGCATCGAAACCGCCTGGTTGCCGGTGGGCGGAATGATGACCCGCATCGCCTGCGGCAGGACGATCCGCCGCATCGTCTGGCGCCGCGTCATTCCGAGCGCATGCGCCGCCTCGGTCTGCCCGTCGTCCACCGAGGAGATACCGGCGCGTACGATTTCGGCCATGTACGCGGCCTCATGCAGCCCGAGTCCGAGTACGGCCGCCGTCATCTGGGTGATGAGCTGGTTGGTGTCGGCCTCGACGAAGGTCGGGCCCCACGGGATGCCGAGCCCCACCGTGGGAACGACGGCGGACAGGAAGTACCAGAACAACAGCTGGACGAGGAGCGGGGTGCCGCGGAAGACCCAGATGTAGAAACCGCTGAGCGCCGACAGCAGCGGATTGGACGACATCCGCAAGATCGCCAGGACGATGCCGCCCACGATCCCGATGACCATGGCCAGCACCGTCAGCACGGCGGTGGTCCGCAGTCCCTCGAGCACCGCGGGAGCGAAGAGGTATTCCCCCACCACGCCCCATTGCATGCGCGGATTGGTCGCCCACCCCTGGACCAGGAAGACCACCAGAAAGACCATCACGGCGGACGCGCACCATCGGCCGGGGTGGCGCAGCGGAACCGCCTGGATCGGCACGCCCTGGTCGGCCGGGCGCGCTGCCGTACCACCGTCCTGCTTCAGCACCTCGGTGGTGTACTGCGGCGACCGTCCGCTCATGAGGCACCGCCGTTGACCGTGGCGCGGTCGAGGGCGCCGGAGGACAGCTTCCAGGCCTGGAGGATCTTTCGGTAGGTGCCGTTGCGCATCAGCTCGCTCAGGGCGCCCTGGACGGCCTTGACCAGCGAGGTGTCCTGCTTGTCGACCAGGATTCCGTAAGGCAGATACCGGTAGGGCTCGCCCACCTTCTTCAGCTTCCCGGCAGACTTCCCCGCGTGGTAGACGACGGTGGGGGTCCCGCCGACGAAGGCGTCCGCCCGCGAGGTGGACAGGGCCTGGATACAGCCGACCGTGTCGGGGAAGACCAGGGGCTTCACCGCCGGCTTGCCCGCCTTCCGGCATGTGTCGGACTGGGCCTTGGCGTCGTCGACCTGGGCGGTGCCCTGCTCCACGGCGACGGACTTGCCGCACAGATCGCCGAGCGAGCCGATCTCCGTGGCGTCCTGCGCTTGCACCAGAATCGAGCTGCTGGTCTTGAAGTAGTCGACGAAGGTGATGTGCTCACGCCGCTCGGGCTTGTCCAGCATGGCCTGAATGGCGAGGTCGTAGCGGTGGGCATGGACGCCGGCGATCAGGCTGTCGAAGCTGGTCTGGGAGAATTCGACCTTGACGCCCAGCAGCTCGCCGATGGCGTTCATCAGGTCCGGCTCCATGCCGATGACCGTTTTGTTGTCGCTGTCGAGGAAGACCAGAGGCGGATAGTTGTTGCCCTGCGCGACGGCCAGCTTGCCGGACTTCTTGATCTTCGCGGGCAGCAGATCGTGCAGCCGCTGGTCCACCTTCTGCTTCGGGGCGGTGGACTTCGACTCACCGCTCGTCGGGCCGCACGCCGTCGTGGCCGCGAGCCCTACCAGGACGAGAGACATCAGCGCACGTCGAACGGCCATGAGGGCCCCTCTCTCATCGGGTTGGCTGGATTTGGCTCCCCACAATGTGCGGGACGCCCACCACCGACGCAAGGTCGTTCAGGATGAGCATTAGCGACCCTGTTGTTCAGTTGGGCTGATGCTCGGAGCCCCCGTCGATCCCTCCCCGCCACGTCAGACGTGTTCGGGGTGGAGCTGCCGGAAAAAGCTCGAGGAACAGACCATGGTGCTCATGGTGCGCCAGGCGTTAAGTTCGGGCGATGCTGACCCCGACGCAGCTCATGGCCCTTCGCGAGGTCGTGGCCACTGGCTCCCTCCGGACGGCTGCCAGAAAACTGGGATTCACGCCATCGGCCGTTTCCCAGCAGATCTCGTCCATCGAGCGCGCGGTGGGCGTCAAGCTCTTCGAGCGCACTCCGCGCAGCGTGCGGCCCACACCGGCGGGCATCCAACTGGCCCGCCGCGCCACCCGGTTGCTGGCGGATCTGGCGGCGGCGGAGGACGAGATGCGCTCGTTCGCCTCGGCTCAGCGCGGCCGGCTTCACCTGGGCAGCTTCTGGTCGGCCGGTTTCAAACTCGTCCCCGCGCTGCTCGCCGCCTTCCTGCGGGACCGCCCCGACGTGGACATCCGCTACCAGGAAGGCGATCCACCGGTCACGGTGCCCGCCGTCCTCGACGGACGGCTGGACCTCGCCGTCGTCTTCGAATACGGAACGGTGCCGCACAGCAGCTGGCAGAGCGACCTGGACCTGACGCCGCTCCTGGAAGAGCCGCTGTATCTGCTGCTGCCCACCGGCCACAGGCTTGCGCACCGCAAGCGCGTGCAGATCAGCGAGCTGGCCGATGAGCGCTGGATCTGCTTCCTGGAGGACACGGACGCGGCCCGCTCCCTGTTCCGGATCTGCGCGGCCTCCGGTTTCCACCCCGATGTGCTCTTCCGCACCAACGACTACAACCTGCCGTTCGAGCTCGTCCGCAAGGGCCTGGGCATCGCGATCATCCCGGAGTTGGCCATGATCGAGTCCTCGGATGTCCATGTGATCCGCCTCGCCGACCCCTCCCATGTGCGAAGAGTCTCCGCGGTCCGCCGCGCCGCGGACCCGAACCCGCTGCTTGACCAGGCCATCGCCATGCTGCGCACGGCGGCGGACGGTGTCGAGCAGCGGTGGCTTCAGACCGAGTTTCCGGTGGCCCTCTGAGACCTGCCTCATCGCCGCGCAACGGGTCGAGGAGCGGGGCGGCGGCGCAGGAGGAGAGCGGCCAGGGCGACACCGGCCAGGACCACCGCCCCCGCCGCGGCGTAGGCGCTGTGGACGGCCCAGCCCGCCGGCGAGGGGAGGCAGAGCCCCCTTCGCGCCGCCCAAAGAGACGCGGTTGGCCGTGGTCGGCAGGGTCTTCATCCGGCCGCGCAGCTGCTCGGCCGCCAGCAGTGACACGAAGGTCACGGCCAGCACCCCGACCACGTTCGTCGCCGCTCCCTCCAGCACCTTGGCGGCGAAGGCTACCGGTGGCGAGGTGGTCGCGGCGGCCGTCAGCAGGCAGCCGCCAAGCAGCAGCACCGCGGGCAGATGACGCGCGGGGCTGGCGCGTCCACCGGGGACCCGGGGTCCGTTGTCCGCCGGCAGCCGGTGCACCCGGCGCAGCGTCCGCAGGGAGACCCGGTTGTGGACGATGTAGAGGACGGCAGGTGCCTTCCCCGCGACGCGGACAAAGTTGGAAGGCCAGGGAGGATGAGAGAAAGCGAGGGGAGCGGCCATGCCACCGCTGTACGACGACATGGGCACCGCTGTGCACCTGGCCCGTCCGCCACGCCGGGTGGTGTCGCTGGTGCCGTCGCTCACGGAGGCGGTCGCCGCCGGCCATCCCGAGGTCCTGGTCGGGGCGACCCAGTGGTGCACCCATCCCGGTGATCTGGACGTGGTACGGGTGCGGGGCACCAAGAACCCCGACCGGGAGGCGATCGCCCGGCTGCGGCCGGATCTCGTGATCGCGAACAAGGAGGAGAACCGCGAACTCGACGTCCGTCGGCTGCGCGCCGCCGGAGTGCCGGTGTGGGTGACCGTCATCGAGACCGTCCCACAGGCCCTGGACTCGCTCGAGCGGCTGTTCGCCGAGGTGCTGCACGTCCCGGTCCCCGACTGGCTCGACGCGGCGCGGGAGCTCTGGTCGGGCCCCCTTCCCGAGGTTGCGGTCACCGCGGCGGTCCCGATCTGGCGGGACCCCTGGATGGTGGTCGGGAGGTCCACCTTCACCGGCGACCTGCTGCGCCGGGCCGGTATCGCCAATGCGTTTGCCCAGCATGCGGACCGCTATCCGCATATGGCGCTGGATGAGGTCGACCGACCGGACGTGGGCGTCGTCCTGCTGCCCGACGAGCCGTATGTGTTCACCGAGAGCGACGGCCCCGAGGCCTTCCACCGCACACCGACCCGCCTGGTCAGCGGTCGGCTGATTACCTGGTACGGCCCGTCGCTGCTGCCGGCGCACGAGATGCTGCGGCGGCTCGTCGCCGCGCTGTGAGCCGAAGGGCTCACCCGCTGTGCTTCTCTTCACACCGAAATCACCTTCAGTAATTTACTAGGACGTCCTAGTATCTTGTTGGTCAGCGTCCCCTCAGCTGTCTGGGAAGGCCCTCATGAGCGATCTGCACCGTCCCGTGCACCCTGTCCGCCTGGTTACGGCTTCGGCGCTGTTCGACGGGCACGATGCGTCGATCAACATCATGCGGCGGATCTTCCAGTCCCAGGGCGCCGAGGTGATCCATCTCGGGCACAACCGCTCCGTGCGCGAGGTCGTGGACGCGGCGCTGGAGGAGGACGCACACGGCGTCGCGGTCTCCTCCTACCAGGGCGGACACGTGGAGTACTTCGAGTACCTGGCCACGTCGCTGCGCGAGCGGGGAGCCGACCACGTCCGCGTGGTGGGCGGCGGAGGCGGTGTCATCGTGCCCGAGGAGATCGCCCGACTGCGCGAATGCGGGGTGACGATCTTCTCGCCCGAGGACGGCCAGCGGCTGGGTCTCGCCGGGATGGTCAACTCGGTGGTACGGGACTGCGATTTCGACCTCTGGGACGGCAAACCGGCCGATGCCGCCGCCGTACTCGCCGGCGACCGGTTCGCGATCGCCCGCGCCATCACCGGTGCCGAGCTCGGCAAGCTGCCCCCGGAGCTGCTGGAACAGGTGCGTGCCGCCGCGGCGGCGCGGGTCACACCGGTGCTCGGCATCACCGGCACCGGCGGCTCGGGAAAGTCCTCGCTGACCGACGAGCTGGTACGCCGCTTCCGGGTGGACCAGCACGACAAGTTGCGGATCGCGGTGATCGCGGTCGACCCGACCCGCCGCCGTGGCGGCGGGGCGCTGCTCGGCGACCGGATCCGGATGAACTCCCTGGACGGGCACCGGGTCTTCTTCCGGAGTCTGGCCACGCGCGGCAGCCGCGAGCTGCCCGAGCAGCTGTCTGACGTCATCGACGTGGTCAAGGCGGCCGGGTTCGATCTGGTGGTCGTGGAGACGCCGGGCATCGGCCAGGGGGACGCGGCGATCGTGCCGTTCGTCGACACCTCGCTGTATGTGATGACGCCGGAGTTCGGCGCCGCCTCGCAGCTGGAGAAGATCGACATGCTCGACTTCGCCGATGTGGTGGCCATCAACAAGTTCGAACGGCGTGGCGCCAAGGACGCACTGCGTGATGTGGGCCGCCAACTGGTCCGTAACCGCGAGGCGTTCGGTATGCGGCCCGAGGACATGCCGGTGTACGGCACCTCGGCGGCCACGTTCAACGACGACGGTGTCACCGCGCTCTACCAGTACCTGAGGACCGCCCTGGCCGAGCGGGGTCTGCCGCTGTCCGAGGGCGCGCTGCCGCCGGTCGACGTACGCCACTCCTCGGGCATCCGGCAGGTGGTGCCCACGGACCGGGTGCGCTACCTCGCCGAGATCAACGAGACGGTCCGCCGGTATCACGAGGAGACCGAGCGGCTGGCCGGGGCGGCCCGCAGGGTGCAGCGCCTGGACGCGGTCAGGGACGAGCTCGTCGAGGCCGGCTCCGACGCCGGGAGCGTGCAGTCGCTGCTGGCGGACGCCCGTAAGCAACTTCCGCACGACGTCACGGAGCAGATCGGGAACTGGCCGGCCGTCGTGGCCGCCTACTCCGGTGACGAGCAGGTCGTGAAGGTCCGCGACCGGGAGATCCGCACCAAGCTGACCCGCGAGTCCCTGTCCGGCAACAAGGTCCCCCGCGTCGCCCTGCCCCGGTTCACCGACCACGGGGAGCTGGTGCGGTTCTGGCGCCGGGAGAACCTGCCCGGCTACTTCCCCTTCACGGCCGGGGTGTTCCCGTTCAAACGCGACGGGGAGGACCCGGCGCGGATGTTCGCCGGCGAGGGCGATCCGTTCCGTACCAACCGGCGCTTCAAGCTGCTCTCCGAGGGTCAGCCCGCCACCCGGCTGTCCACCGCCTTCGACTCGGTCACCCTCTACGGCCGTGACCCCGGCGAGCGCCCCGACATCTACGGCAAGGTCGGCACCTCCGGGGTGTCGGTGGCCACGCTGGAGGACATGAAGGCCCTCTACGACGGCTTCGACCTGGTGGCGCCGACGACCTCGGTCTCCATGACGATCAACGGACCCGCGCCGACCATCCTGGCGTTCTTCCTGAACACCGCCATCGACCAGCAGACGATGAGATTCCGCGCCGCCGAGGGGCGCGACCCGTCACCCGAGGAAGCCGCCGAACTGCGTGCACACGCGCTGGCGAGCGTGCGCGGCACGGTGCAGGCCGACATCCTCAAGGAGGACCAGGGCCAGAACACCTGCCTGTTCTCCACCGAGTTCTCCCTGCGGATGATGGCCGACATCCAGGAGTGGTTCATCGCGCACAAGGTCCGCAACTTCTACTCGGTGTCCATCTCCGGCTACCACATCGCCGAAGCCGGGGCGAACCCCATCAGCCAGCTGGCCTTCACCTTGGCCAACGGCTTCACCTATGTCGAGGCCTACCTGGCGCGCGGTATGGACATCGACGACTTCGCCCCGAACCTGTCCTTCTTCTTCTCCAACGGCATGGACCCCGAATACTCCGTGCTCGGCCGGGTCGCCCGCCGCATCTGGGCGGTGGCGATGAAGGAGAAGTACGGGGCGAATGAGCGCAGCCAGAAGCTGAAGTACCACGTCCAGACCTCAGGCCGCTCCCTGCACGCCCAGGAGATGGACTTCAACGACATCCGCACCACCCCGCGTTCCTTGCGGTGTGCAGCGACGACACCGTGACCGACGCCCCCACCCACACGTCCGACATCGACTCCGACGTCACCACCGATCCGGCCGTCA